>JAAVHD010000043.1 GCA_014799915.1 Oscillibacter sp. | reverse complement strand
TTTTCCTGTACTCCGGCAGCGCCGCTGTGGCCCCGGAGTCTATTGCAGGGGAAAAGGAGCGGGGCACTATCGCCACCATGCTGATCACCCCCACCCGCCGCAGCGACATCGCCCTGGGGAAGATCCTGGCGCTGGCAGTGATCTCCATGATCTCCGCCGCCTCCAGCACCATCGGCACCGTTCTGTCCCTGCCCAAGATGATGGGCGGTGTGACGGATGGCATGGACGCGAATATCTACAGCGCCCAGGACTATCTGCTGCTGGCGGCAGTGATCCTGTCCACGGTGCTGGTGCTGGTGACGCTGATTTCCATCCTCTCCGCCTTTGCCAAGACCATCAAGGAAGCCCAGAGCTACGCCATGCCAGTGATGCTGCTGGCTATGGCGCTGGGGATCTCGGCCATGTTCGGCGGCGGTGCGGCCCAGGAGCTGGGAATTTACTGCATTCCGCTTTATAACAGCGTACAGTGCATGACAGGGATATTCTCTTTCTCCGTCCTGCCCATGGGCGTGGCGGCGACGGTGGGCGTGAACGCTGCTGTGACCCTGCTTGGGGTGTTCGTGCTGGCAAGAATGTTCAATAGCGAGAAGATTATTTTTGCGAGGTAAAAGAAACCGTGCGGGGATCGGGCGAAAGCGTCCGGTCCCCGCATTTGACAAAATATGGTGTGCGCGCTATGATGGATATGTGAAAGCTGTGTCCCTGCGGGGCACAGCGGAAGCCAGAAGGACGTTGTCTACATAAAAGGCGGTTGGCTCACGGAACCCCACGGAATTTCTGAGGGGGGAGGTGAAGCGAATGTGGAAAAAGGGTTTGATCCAGATACTGCGAATTTTGTTTTTCGCGGTGTTGATGACGATTCTGCTTACCACAAAAGCGTGTTGACCGCCCGGCAGCCCCCGAGCGGTCAACATGAAATAAGTTGATTGCAGGGAGCCAACCGTCAGTAGTAGCGCCCTTCTGCTTTTATTATATCCGTTCTTTCTGTTCATGTCAAGCAGGAGTTTTGTCTAATAAAACCAAGTCTCCCCTATCTATTTCTTCCGGAATGTGCTACAATAGAGCAAACCAACAACGGAGGAGTGTTGCCGCATGTACGATGAATTGACCGAAGTAGACGTCAAGAAAATGCAGGAGGAGATCGAATACCGCATCCAGGTGCTGCGCCCAAAGCTGATCGCGGATGTGCAGACCGCCCGGGCTTTTGGGGATCTCAGTGAGAATTTCGAGTACAAATGTGCCAAGCAGGAGAAAAACCGCAACGACAGCCGCATCCGCTACTTGCAGCGGATGGTCAAAACCGCGAAGGTTATCTCAGTGGACTCCGGCGAGGATACGGTGGGCCTGTTTGACAAAATCGTGGTTTTCCACGAGAAGCTGAACCGGGAAATGACCATGCGCATCGTCACCACTCTGCGCTCCGACGCGGGAAAGGGGCTCATCAGCAAGGAATCCCCCGTCGGCAAGGCTCTGCTGGGACGCAGGGTGGGGGACCGGGTCCATGTAAGGGTCAGTGACGAGGTGCAGTATGACATGGAGGTCCGTTCCATCGAAAAGGGTGAGGACGACGATACGTTGGAGATCCGGAAATACTGATGCCATTTCAGGCGGGCCGCAGAGGCCCGCCTTTTCCTTGAAAAAATTTCCAGAAAGTTGTGACCAACGGGATTTTTCCGGTGGTAGTACCATAGAGGGCCTTCAAATCACAGCGGGGAGGTGAGATAGTGGAGGACAGAGAAATTGTAGCTCTGTACTGGCAGCGGGACGAGCGGGCCATTGCGGAGACCGCCGCCCGGTACGGAAAATACTGCGGCAGCATTGCCGCGAATATTCTTCATCGGCCGGAGGACGTGGAGGAGAGCGTCAACGACACATGGCTGAACGCCTGGAACAGTATGCCGCCCCATAAGCCGGAGGTCCTGCCGTCCTTTCTGGGGAAGATCACCCGGTATATCTGCCTGAAAAAATGGCGGGAGCGGTACGCTCAAAAGCGGGGCGGGGGAGAGACGGCACTGGCCTTTGAGGAGCTGTCAGAGAGTATCCCCGATGGTCGGAGCATCGACGAGACAGTGCAGGCAAAGGAGCTGGCGCAGATCGTGAATACGTTCCTGAACGGGCTGCCGGAGACGGAACGGTACATCTTTGTCTGCCGCTATTGGTACCTCGATTCCATTGCGGCCATCAGTGACCAATATGGATTCAGTCAGAGCAAGGTCAAGACGATGCTCTGGCGGACGCGGAAAAAACTCATGCTCCACTTAGAAAAGGAAGGTGTATTCTTATGAGAGCTGACCCTTTGATGGATGCCATCGGAATGATCGACGATACGACGATCCGGAACGCGCGGGCGTACAAGGTCAGACGGCGGCCCCGCAGGTGGCGCACCGCGCTTGCGGCGGCGGTGATCCTGTGTATGCTGCTTACCGTACCGGCGCTGGCCTTTGCGGGGGTGGACCCGGCATATGAAGTGCTGTATTCCATCTCTCCAGTGGTTGCCCAGACGCTGAAACCGGTGCAGATGTCCTGCGAGGACAACGGCATCCGCATGGAGGTGATCTCCGCCAGCGTCCAGGAGGACCACGCGGACATTTATATTTCCATGCAGGACCTGACCGGGGACCGGATCGATGGGACCACGGATCTCTACGACAGCTACCACATCAACCGGCCTTTTGACAGCAGCGCCGGCTGTCAGTTGGTGAGCTATGACGCGGAACAGAAGGCCGCAACATTCCTGATCAGCATCACCCAGTGGGACAAGAAAGACATCGGCGGAGACAAGATCACATTCTCCGTCCGGGAATTCTTGAGCGGCAAGCAGATATTGGAGGACCTCCTGCCCCAGCTGGACCTGGCTTCGGTGGCACAGACGCCGGGCATACAGACTAACGTTGACATCCGGGGCTGGAGCCAGCCGGAGGGAGAACGTATTGATGTGGAATCCATCCCTGTCCTGACCCCGCAGAATGATCTTCTCTTTTCCCCCGCTCCCGGCGTGCAGGTTACGGCGATGGGATATATAGATGGGAAACTCCACATCCAGACCCACTATGACAACCTCCATGAAACGGACAATCACGGGTATCTGTACCTGCAAAACGCAGAGGGTGAGGTCATCAAAACCAGCGTTTCCATCTCATTTTGGGATGATGACAGGAGCGGCAGCTATGATGAGGAAATCTTTGACATTCCTGCGGAAGGACTGGCGGGGTATCAGGTGTACGGAAAGTTCTGGGTCGGCGCGAAGCTGACGAAGGGAAATTGGCAGGTGACGTTCCCGCTGGAAAATGATAAATAGCGGTCATGCGAAAAAACGGCCCTGTGAGGACACAGGGCCCTACAGGATGGATCTCCGTAGGGCCCGATGTCCCCATCGGGCCGTTTCTTTATGGATTTCTTTAATTCCTGGGCACCTTCACGATCCAGCCGTAGCTGTCCTCCCGGCGTCCCCACTGGATGCCGGTCAGAGTGTCATAGAGGTCCTGAGCGCAGGAGCCAATCTGCCGGTCATTCACCACCAGCTGCCTGTCCTGGTAGGCGAAGGACCCGATGGGGGAGATGACCGCCGCCGTGCCGCAGCCCCATGCCTCCTCCATTTCGCCCTTCTCCAGGGCGGACATGACCTCCTCCACGGAGATCAGACGCTCCTCCACCTCGTAGCCCTTGTCCTTGAGCAGCTGGATGCAGCTGCGCCGGGTGATGCCGGGCAGCACCGAGCCGGTGAGGGCAGGGGTGACGATCTTCCCGCCGATCTTGAACATGACGTTCATGCCGCCCACTTCCTCGATATACTGCCGGTGGACGCCATCCAGCCACAGCACCTGCTGGAAACCCTTCTGCTCCGCCTTGGCGGCGGCGCGGTTGGCGGCAGCATAGTTTCCGCCGCACTTGGCGTAGCCTGTGCCGCCCCGGACGGCGCGGACATCGTTGTCCTCGATAAGGATGTCCACGGGCTTCAATCCGCCGGAGAGGTAGCTGCCAACAGGGGAGAGGATCACCATCATCTTTGCGTGGGCAATGGAGTGGAGACCCAGGTCGATGTCGGTGCAGAACTCGAAGGGACGAATATAGAGGGATGCGCTGGGCACATCAGGCACCCAGTCCTGATCCAGCTCCACCAGCTTGAGGATGGCGCTGAGCAGGAAGTCCGCGTCAAAGTCCGGCAGCTGAATGCGCTCGGCGCTGTCCCGCATTCTCTGCATGTTGTCGGCGGGACGGAACAGCTGGACGCTGCCGCCATCGGTGCGGTAAGCCTTCAGGCCCTCGAACACCTCCGCGCCATAGTGGAACACCGCCGCGCCGGGGTGGATGGCGAGGTCCGCCAGCGGGACGATCTCCGCGTCATGCCAGCCCTGGCCCTCGTCGTAGTCCATGACGAACATGTGGTCAGTAAATACAGTACCGAAGCCCAGCTTTGTAGGGTCCTCCGGCTTGGGCCGGGGACTGGTGGTACGGGTGATTTTGATTTCCATTAGTATGCTACCCCCCAAATAATATCTGTCGTGCATTCTTTTCCGCACACCGGGCATTTCCCGGTGGTGCCGGACTGTGCCAGCGGCATACACCGGCTGGTAACGCCAACCTTCTCCTTCATTGCCAGCTCGCAGTCCAGCTCGCCGCACCATTTGGTGTGGACGAAGCCGCCGTTGTTCTTCTCAATGAGGGCCTTGACCTCCTCCCAGGTCTCAGCGGCGAAGGTGTTGTCCTCCAGATTCTTTTTAGCCATAGCGAACATGTTGTCGTGGATATCGTCCAGGAGCTTCGCCACGGCGATCTCCAGCTCCGCCAGAGGCACAAAAGTCTTCTCACCGGTATCCCGGCGGGCGATGCAGCACTGCTCCTTTTCGATATCCTTGGGACCGATTTCCACCCGCAGGGGCACGCCGCGCATCTCGTACTCGGCGAATTTCCAGCCGGGGGCCTTGTCGCTGTCGTCCAGCTTGACCCGCAGGCCCGCTTTTTCCAGACGTGCTTTCAGCTCCTGAGCCTTCTCCAGCACGCCGCCCTTGTGCATGGCGATGGGCAGTACCACCACCTGGATGGGGGCCACACGGGGGGGCAGTACCAGACCGTTGTCGTCGCCGTGGGTCATGATGATGCCGCCAATGAGGCGGGTGGACACGCCCCAACTGGTCTGATGGGGGTGATGGAGCTGGTTGTCCGCGCCGGTGAAGGTGATGTCAAACGCCTTGGCAAAGCCGTCGCCGAAGTAGTGGCTGGTGCCCGCCTGGAGGGCCTTGCGGTCGTGCATCATGCACTCGACACAGTAGGTGTCCTCCGCGCCGGAGAATTTTTCCTTGTCGGTCTTGCGGCCCCGGGTGACGGGCATGGCGAGGTAGTTCTCGCAGAAATCGGCGTACACGTTCAGCATCCGCACAGTCTCCTCCACGGCTTCCTCGGCGGTGGCGTGCATGGTGTGGCCCTCTTGCCACAGGAACTCCCGGTGGCGGAGGAAGGGGCGGCTGGTCTTCTCCCAGCGCAGGACGCTGCACCACTGGTTGTACAGTTTCGGCAGGTCGCGGTGAGAGTGGATGATATTTTTATAGTGCTCGCAGAACAGCGTCTCGCTGGTGGGACGGATGCAGTAGCGCTCCTCCAGCTTTTCAGCGCCGCCGTAGGTGACCCAGGCGCACTCGGGGGCAAAGCCCTCCACGTGGTCCTTCTCCTTCTGGAGCAGGCTCTCGGGGATAAGCATGGGCATTGCCACGTTCTCATGGCCGGTGGCCTTGAACTGGCGGTCCAGCTCCTTCTGCATGTTCTCCCAGATGGCGTAGCCATAGGGGCGGTAGATGAACATGCCCTTGATGCTGGAGTAGTCGATGAGCTCCGCTTTCTTGCAAACGTCGGTGAACCACTGGGCGAAATCCACGTCCCGCGCGGTGATGGCGTCCACCTGTCTCTGATCCTTTGCCATAGTTGTTTCTCTCCTGAATCTATTTGAATTTTTAGGTAGTTTCACTGGTTCTCTATTGTAGTCGTCCGAAGGGAAATTGTCAAGCGGTGGAAATAGATCTGCACGGCAGTCTTGGCAATTCCTTTAAATTGCAGATTGACACGGAACATTGATCGTGACATAATTAAAATAGTAAATTAAAATTTTCAGGGAGATAAAAATGGTTATCTTAATTGGCGGCGCATCTCACACAGGCAAAACCAACTTAGCACAGCAGCTTCTTGAAAAATACAAGTACCCATATTTGTCCATAGATCATCTGAAAATGGGGCTTATCCGAAGCGGGAACACGGAATTAACTCCAATGAGTGATGATACAGCATTAACGGGGTATCTGTGGCCGATTGTGCGGGAAATGGTAAAAACCGCTGTTGAAAATGAGCAGAATCTGATTGTTGAGGGGTGCTATATACCTTTTGATTGGCAAGCGGATTTTAATGAAAATTACCTGTCTCAAATCCGATACATATGCTTGATATTGAGTGAACGATATATTCGGTCACATTTTGCGGATATAAAAAGCTATGCAAGTGTGATTGAACAGCGGCTTGATGATTCGGATTACACGATAGAATCCGCATTACAAGACAACGCCCAAACACTTGATATGTGCAAAAAGCACAATGCAAATTATCTGCTTATTGATGATGAATATCATGTTGATTTAGAATTATAGCTTCTAATCTGCGGGGTAGTTATCCATAATGGGTAGTTGTCATTCCTGTCATATGGAGCACAAAAGAAGAAGAGATGATTGGAGGCTTATGATAATATGCGAAGCAGCAAATCGAAATCTATGGAGAAGTTTTGATATGAAAATTACGATAGAGGAACTGGAAGCGTATCTGTTTGATCATTATAGCAATGGTGGAATTGATCAGAGCCTGTTTATGAAGCTTGTGGAAGAAATCGGAGAGGTAGCTGAGGTCCTGAATAAAAAGGCAGGCAGAAAATCATCCGGGAATGAAGACTTACAGGTTCAATTGGGCAATGAATTGGCTGATGTAATACATTATGCTGTAGCCATTGCCGCATTAAACGGGCTCAATATGAATGACATTATCATTCAGAAGGATAAAATAGCTTCCGTAAAATATCATCATAGAACAAATTTGGAGCAGTTCATTTTAGATAAGAGAAATGCTGAGGCTGACCAGTGAATTCCGCTTTATCGGGGGGGCAGTTGCCGTGGTAAAATGGACCATAATAAAATAGAGAGGTGCTAGATTATGACATTGAAAATTGCCCTGCTCCAGCTGCTGCCCACCGGATCGCTGGAGGACAATCTGCAAAAGGGACTGGACGCCTGCCGGAAAGCCAAGGAGCTGGGGGCGGATATCGCCCTGTTCCCGGAGATATGGAGCAGCGGCTATGATATTCCTGAGGACCTCGACCGCCTGCGGGAATTGGCGGTGGAGGCGGATGGCGCGTTTGTCTCCGTCTTTGGGTTGCTGGCAAAGGAGCTGGACATGGCGGTTGCCGTGACCTTTCTGGAGCGGTTCGATCCCCTGCCGCGCAACAGCATGGCCCTCTTTGACCGTCACGGTGTCCGGCGGCTGCTGTATGCCAAGGTTCATACCTGCGATTTTGGCGACGAGGCCCGGTTGACTCCCGGAGAGGATTTTTATGTCACCGATCTGGATACGGCGGCCGGTACGGTAAAGGTGGGGGCGATGATCTGCTATGATCGGGAGTTCCCGGAGAGCGCCCGGATTCTGATGCTGAAGGGTGCGGAGCTGATCCTGGTCCCTAACGCCTGTCCCATGGAAATCAACCGGCTTTCCCAGCTGCGGGGGAGAGCTTACGAGAACATGACGGCTATTGCCACCGCCAACTACCCTGCCTCGCACCCGGACTGCAACGGCCATTCCACCGTCTTTGACGGGGTGGCCTATATGCCGGATTTACCGGGTTCCCGGGATACGTGCATTCTGGAGGCCGGGGGAGAGGAGGGGATCTATCTGGCGGAGCTGGATATGGACCTTCTCCGGGATTACCGCAGTCGGGAGGTTCACGGAAACGCTTACAGACATCCGAAAAAGTACACGCTGCTATTGGATGAAAAAATTGAAGAACCCTTCCTGCGGTCAGACCGCCGGGGATAAGAAAGAAGAGCCCGTGGATTATATCCACGGGCTCTTGCTGTCACTTCGTTTCGTAAAGGTCCGCCAGGATTTTGGAATACAGCTCCTCCGCGCCCTCCCGGAACCGCTTTTGCAGCTCCAGGGCCATGTCCTGCCGGGTGACCAACAGCTTGAGGCTCATGAGCTCATCCAGCTCGTCGCTCAAGGACAGGGAGACTTCGTATCCGCCCTTGTCCCGGGGGACAACGGACGCTTTCACCAGGGCGCGGCGCTTAAGCTGCTCATTGCAGAGGATCAGCTTCTGCTCCGCCGCCATCCGTACAGAGTAGGGTAGGCTGCTCTCGCAGACGGCGCTGTTGCGTCTGCCCTTGTCAGTGATACCGTACAGACCGCCGCTCAGAGTCAGGTGCTCCGTCCGCACCAGATCGGCCAGACACTCGGAGAAGCCAAAGTAGTCCACACCGCCGTCGCACATGCTCAGCTCCTGGAGCGTCTCAAAGGGGACCGGCTCCACCACGCGAGCCATAATATAGAGGATTAGGAATTTGATTTCCAGCTTGCTGCTGATAAAACCGAATGAGGACATAGCGCGCCTCCTAACCGTTGATGCTCTTATTATACCTGTCCCAAAAGAATTTGTATAGTCCAAATTTTTCACCATCCGCCGTCAGGCGCATAGACTGAAATGAAGGCAGACGCCTTCCCAACATCAGAAAGACCAACGTTACTATTTAGGAGGTTCATTATGCCTGAACGTATTGCTCCCGGCCCCGTGTCCGGTATGAAGGATAACTGTGAGGCCGTTTGTATCCATACCAAGAAGATCTTTGACAGCTGCCGTGATAAGGACTGCATCGAGGATCTCCGCTTCTATCCCACCTTGGCCGGTCAGGATGTGCTCAGCCGGGCACAGACCGTGAAGGGCGGCAAGGCAGAGCTGCTCTATACGTACATTGACGTGGAGCCCGTGGTCTTCAATCGTGGTTTCTTCACGGTTGATATGCGCTTTTTCTACCGCGTGACCCTCAACGCCTACTGCTCCTGCCCCCGTCCGGTAGAGGTGGAGGGCCTGTGTGTCTTTGACAAGCGGGTCATCCTGTTCGGCAGTGAGGGCAGCGCCAAGATTTTCTCTTCCGAGCTGCGGGTGGACGCCCTGGACCGCCAGCTGCTGGAGCGGAGCAACCTCCCCACGGCAGTAGTAGAGACCGTGGACCCCATCGTGCTGGACGCGAAGCTGGTGGAGTGCTGCGAGAACCGGTGCTGCGACTGCGACATCTGCGAGATCCCGGCCTGCGTGTGCCAGTGCTTTGGCTGCGAGCTGACCATGGGCGATGAGTACCGCCGTGCCTTCGTCACTCTGGGACAGTTCTCCATCATCCGTCTGGAGCGGGATACCCAGCTGCTGATCCCGGTCTTTGACTACTGCATGCCCGATAAGGACTGCTCCGGCAGCGGTGCCGGCGCCAGCGAAGATCCCTGCGAGCTGTTCCAGAGCATCAGCTTCCCGGTGGATGAGTTCTTCCCCCCCAACAGTGTGACCAATACCTGCGACTACGAGGGTGCGAAGCAGTGCTGCAGCTGCTGCCACTGACCGGCTGACGGTGATCGCCCCATAGCCCCATAATACTGCGTCCCCTGCGGGAATCCCCCGCAGGGGACGCAGTTGGCTATTGCTGTTATTGCTGACCGGAAAAACGGTGGTGGACATTTTCCTGAATATGGAGTATACTGAGTCCGAAGAATCCTTGGCAGATCTACGAATTGTCTATATATTACTTCCGAACTGAAAGGTCGGAAGTAATATTTGCCATGTTTTGCGGTTGCCGCCGCCTGCGGCGGCGAGCAAAACGGCTTAAATCAAATATATTATTTCCGAATTTCTAATTCGGAAATAATAAAATAAGGAGAAAAATATGCGGGATAAAAACATTGCATCCCTCAGGGAATTTTTGAAGGGCTACTGCGCGATAGATGATGTGGACGCACATCCCACCGATCAGCAGGAGCGTCTGCCTATGCCGCCCATGGCCGTCTGCCGGGGTGGGGAGGAGGTCCGGATGCCGGAACGGGATGTGTCGCCTCTTGGTGTTCTGCTGGAAAACCGGTGCAGCCGGAGAAGCTACGACGGAAAACCGCTGACGCTGGAAGAGCTGTCTTTCCTGCTGTGGGCGGCGCAGGGGGTAAAAAGCGTCAATGAGCACCGCACGCTGCGTACCGCGCCCTCCGGCGGCGCGCGGCATCCTCTGGAGCTGTACGCATTCGTCAACGGTGTGGAGGGCCTGATGCCGGGATTGTACCACTATATGGCGCTGGAAGACAAGCTAGAGCGGCTGGGCTGCCGGAAAAATCAGGCGGACCAGCTGACCTACGCNCTGGCGGGTCAGACGTTTGCCGGTCANGCGCCGGTGTGCCTGGTGTGGACNGCGGTGCCNTATCGGAGCGAATGGCGGTATGACGGCCACGGTTTGAAGGANGTCCTGCTGGACGCGGGTCACTCCTGCCAGAACGTCTATCTGGCCTGTGAGGAGNTGAAGCTNGGCTGCTGNGCCCTNGCCGCTTACGATCAGGAGGCNATGGACGAGNTGCTGGGGCTGCCCTATGGNCCNACGGACAGCAAGGAGGCTGAGTTNGCCGTGTACGCCTGCTGTGTCGGNCGGCCNAAGTAAGANGAGAACNNCCATGCGGGAATTTACCATCGGAAAAAACGACGCGGGNCANCGNTTGGACCGCTTNCTGTCCAANNCCATGCCCCTGCTGCCCCNGGCGNTGCTGCAAAAGTATATCCGCATCAAGCGCGTCAAGTGNAACGGNNCCCGCTGCCAGCGGGANCAGCGGCTCCNNGANGGGGATGTGCTCCAGCTNTATATCAACGACGAGTTCTTCGAGCAGCCCCGGGAGGACAATCTGTTCCTCACNCTGTTCCAGCCCAAAATAAGCGTTCTCTACGAGGACGAAAANATNCTNCTGGTGGACAAGCGNCCCGGCATGGTNGTCCATGCCGATGAGACGGAGAAGGTNAACACCCTGATCAACCACATCCAGGCNTANCTCTANCAGAAGCGGGAGTGGAATCCCAAGTGGGAGAACGCCTTTGCNCCGGCGCTGTGCAACCGNATCGACCGCAATACCGGCGGCATTGTCATCGCGGCNAAGAACGCGGAAGCCCTGCGCNTTCTCACCGCAAAGATCCGGGATCGNGAGATNACNAAGAAGTACCTNTGCGTCACCCTGGGCCGCATGAACCCGCCGGAGGGAAAAATCGAGTGNTTTCTCTTAAAGGACGAGGGNAAAAAGCAGGTTTCTGTTTATCGCCGCCCTGTCCCCGGCGGCAANTCNGCCNTAACGCNNTACCGCACCCTACAGACNAGAGGNGANCTGAGTCTGACNGAGGCGGAGCTGCTGACNGGGCGCACCCACCAGATCCGCGCATCTTTCGCCGATGCGGGCCACCCTCTGCTGGGGGATGGCAAGTACGGCAGGGGAGAGGTCAACCGCCGCTATCATGAGACACGGCAGGCCCTCTACAGCCACTATCTGCGGTTTGACTTTCCCACAGATGCGGGATGCCTGGAGCATNTGCGGGGACGGGCATTTCAAGTGGAGCGGGTGCCCTTTGTTGAGAAATATTTTCCAAAAGGCTGAAAAAACTCCGGCGCGAATCTGTACCGCGCCGGAGTTTTTTATACAGGTCTTACTTCAGCAGCTGAATGCTGCCCAGCAGGGGAATGGGCTTCTCGGTGCCCTGGATGGCGCCGATGAGGCCGATGAACCAGCAGACGACCAGGAAAATCCAGCCTACAAAGCCTACAAGCCATCCCAGAATAGGGACAATAAAGATCATACTGCATACGATGCCGGCCAGCCAGATCACCAGTGACTGATTCAGGTGAAATTTGGACGCCTCTTTATCGCCAGCCACAAAGGCGATGATAAGGCCGATCCAGGTCAGATACGCGATGATGTCCGTTACTTTTTTGTCCATATATGGAACCTCCTTAAACACATTGGCGCGCTTATGCCGCCTGGCGTCGATTATACCATTATTTTGACAGAATGGCAATGGTGATTTTTTATTTACCGCTCATATTTCTCAAAAAACCGGAATGTCATGGGCCAAAGGCATCCCGCCACCAGGACCATCAGGAAATACCGGACCGCGTGGGCCGCCTCATGGCCGCCGCAGAGGGCCAGCAGGGGGGNCTTCAAAAGGCTCTTGACCAGCACAACGAGGACCAGTCCGCCCACCAGNTTGATGGCCTGCCCCCACCAGGGAGCGCGGTTGGGGAACTGGAGCAGCCGGTTGTCAAAGACGCTGACCACCAGCATCCCACCGACGGCCCCGGCCATGGAGTAGGCGTTTTTCACCGCATGAGCCAGATTTTCCGGATCAATACCTGCGGGGAAGGGGAAGAACTCCATAAATCCCACAAAGGTCAGGCTGAACGCCAGCATCCCGCCAAAAATCCAATAGATACGGTTGGGGAACCATAGCGTATTCTCAATGAGCGGATACAATACCAGTACCAGCACTGCCGCCACCACAAAGGACACACCTACGTCCGCTGGCGTGTGGACCCCCAGGTACATCCGGGATATGGATACCAGCAGAAGGATCACAATGCAGGCGATCCGCAGCCACAGCTGTCCCGTAAACCGGGCAATTCCGCCGAAGAACCCTACGGCGGTCTGGGTATGGCCGCTGGGGAAGCTGTAGCCGGTGGCCTCCGCGCGGGCGGACTCCACGATGGTGAAGTTGGGGTCCTTCACCCAGGGCCGGGGCACCCGGCAGATGATCTTCAGCCATTGATTGATCAGCGTTCCTACAAAGCCGACGCTCAGCAGGTAGTATCCCTTCCGTTTGTCCACACACCAGAAGACAAACAGCGCCCCCACCATAAAGAAAGTTTCCTCCCCTAAGTGGGTCACCAGGGACATAATCACATCCAACACCGGGTTCCGGATGGATTCAAACCAGTATAACAGCTCCATATGCTTTCCTCCTTGGCGAAATATTCCTGCCTCCATTATAATACGACGNCGGGGGAGAAGCAAGAGGAAAAGGAGGGCCGCAGCGGCCCTCCTTGAAATTACTCACCCTTTTCCTCTTTTTCCCTGCGGTATTGACCGATCATACCGTCATACTTCCTGCCGGTGATCCGGAAGTAGATGTCAAACCCGATAGTCATCACGATGAAGATCAGGAAGAACATGCCGATAAACATTGCCCAGGCTCCCGCCTCCTCCATAGGAAACCACTCCGCCTTCCAGGCGGCGAAGGCCAGCGTCGGAAGAAAGAGCAGGACAAACAGCAGACTGCGCCGGGTGTAGCGCATTTTNTTGATGATCCAGTTGGAAAAGCANATNCCCTGGATCAGCGATGCCGCGATACTGACCAGCAGCAGCGTCCACAGCATCGTNGTGGAGACCGTNTGGTTGTCAAACAGCCAGCTGAAAAANANGTAGAAAAACATNGCCCCGGTNAATATCAGGCTGGCCCCTGTTTTCCACTCCATAACACCCTTCCAGAATTCCTTCATTTCAAAAAACTCCTTTCCAGCTCCCGCAGCTTATCTTTCATTTCCCCGGCGTACTGGCGGGATACATACACCTGCTCCCCGTTGTCCATAGTNACCACCAGCCGTCCGCCCAGCTCNGGCCGGATGGACTTGATCCGGCGGAAGTTGACGATGGCGGACCGCCCCGCCCGGAGAAAGTCCAGCTCCCGCAGAGAATCCTCCAGCTCGTACAGCCGCAGAGCGGATTCATAGACGGACTTTTCCGTATAGAGAAACGTCTTTTTATCCGCCGTGTCGATATAGAGAATGTCCTTCACGTCCAGCAGGTGCTGCTCTCCGTTGAGCGTGCCCACCAGTTTCTTCTGGTGGATGCGCAGCATCGCCACCAGCCGAAGGATGTCCTCGTCCGCGNGGGGACAGTTGATGATGACCTCCGTCTCGGGGAAGGACGGGTCCTGATTCAGCGTGATCTTCATGGCGTTCCCTCCTTTCGGGACCATTGTAGCAAATCGGAAAGGGATTACAAGNGATTTNCCNTAAGCGGGTGTTTTAAGAGCCTGAGATGCNCCNCNGCGGTANGCGGAAAANTTTTTTNAATTTCCCTCTTGACTCTCACACNGTGGTATCCTGTATGATATCCNTGAGCTCAGAAATCACATATATGTGGAGGANACGACATGCTGAAAATAGGGATGTTCTCCAAGCTGTCCCGGATAAGCATCCGGATGCTTCGGTACTACGACGACCAGGGGCTTCTCTCCCCGGTGCAGACCGACCCATTCACTGGCTACCGCCACTACAGCGAGGACCAGCTGCGCACAGCGGAGCAGATCGCCGCCCTGCGGCGGATGGGGTTCAGTCTGGCCGGGGTGAAGACGCTGCTGGCGGCGGAGAATGACCGGGATGTCTGGGAGAAAGCCCTGGAGGGCCAGCGGCTGATCCTCTGGGAGGAGGAGCGGGAGGCGCGCGCCCGGCTTCTGCTGCTGGAGAACACGCTGGACCAGCTGAGAAAGGATGAAAAACCAATGGAATACCCTGTGACCATCAAGGAACTGCCCGAACGCTGCGTGGCCAGCGTGCGGCGGCGCATCGCGAATTACTGGCATGAGCAGGAGCTTTGGACCACCCTGGCGGAGGAGACAAGCGGGATGAATTTGCAGACCTGTGATCCCTGCTATGCCATGGCTGTGTTCCATGACAAGGAGCACGTGGAGGAAAACCCGGACGTGGAGATCCAGATGGCGGTGATGGGCTCGTATCCCGACACGGCCAACGTGAAGTTCAAAACCGTGCCCGCCATGCGTATTGCCTCCTCCACCTTCAAGGGGGCCTATGAGCAGACCCCGGAAGTGACCCAGGCGGTAGCCAAATGGGTGCGGGACAACGGATACGAGTTCGATGGCCCCTCCTTCTTCATCTACCACGTCAGTCCCCACGAGACGAAGAATCCTGAGGAATACGTCACTGAAGTCTGCTTTATGGTACGGAAGAAGTAATACTTTTTCTTGAAAGAAAAAGTATCAAAAAGAACTTTAATATCGCCCTTCCATCCGTTGCTATTTCGGGATCTCCGCACGGTGACCATACTGCACTTCTGATCGAGGAATAGTACAGAAAGCCGGATGCTGCCGCAGGGCAGTATCCGGCTTTTGTATATCGCGGGAAAATAGTCCTTGCTATTGTCGCCGGGTTGCCCTATAATATGAATGAGGAAAAACGGAGCGGGATGAGCCCCTCCGGAGGAGGCGCGAGAGTGGGACTGTTTGACCTGTTCAAGAGGAAAAAGAGTGAAGCGGTACAGGAGGAGAAGCCGGATCTGTCGATCTATACCGGCATGAGGGTGGAGGTGACCACCCCGGAGGGCGATCTCCTGTTCGTAGCAAAGCTGAAAAACCTGCGGGAGGACACGGCGGAGCTGGAGCAGTATTCCGAGACGGAGATTTCCCTCCAGGAAACGGAGTCCATCCGGGTCAAGATCCGGGGATACCATGACCGGGAGAAGAAGGCCATCTACCTGGAGGGGGTCATCTCACCCCTGCCGTTCCACTACTGGAAGGTGGAGGAGCTGGAGGTCTCCCGCATTGCAAATGACCGCGGTTTCTTCCGTCTGGGCATCAACGTGGAGGCCACCGCCACCACCTTCGGCGGGGTCGGCGCGGGGGAGAAGCCCTGCCGTCTGCTGAACATCAGCGTGGGCGGCGTGTGCATCGCCTCGGAGAATTTGTATCAGGAGGGGGATAAATTCCTGCTGAAGGTAAAGCTCCTGGAGGACAGGGAGATGTCCGCCATGTACTGCCAGGTGCTCCGGGTCATTGACAAAGGGGAGGCGAAGTACGAATACGGCTGCCGGTTCCTGGAGCTCAACGATTCCGACGAGGAGAAGATCACCCAGAATATCTTTGCCATCCAGCGCAGGCAGCGCGGCGTATACTAAATAAAAAAGATGCAAAGCATCGCGGAAAGGCCGGCGTTTCCGCCGGCCTTTCCGCGCTTTATGAGAGATGGAGGAAGGAAAAGAGAAGATCCAACGACTTGAACCGGAGGACAACGCCGTCCGATTCCCAGCGGACCCCGCCGGCGTCCTCGGTGAGCTCGGCGGTGGTCAGGGGCTGGGCCAGGGGGGAGAAGAGCACGCCCCACCACATAGGGGCGCTGTAGAGCAGCATGGCCAGAAAGCCCGCCGCGATGGATATGACGATCTTATGTTTCAGTTTCATAATAAAAAATTTCCTGTTCATAGGTGGAATAGTTGTTTCCATTATGGACAGGAAATTTTTGTAATATACAGGTTTTGAGAAATTTTTTATGATTTGATTTCCCGCTGTACGGGTCTGCACAGATGAACTGCCGCATACTGCCCGGACAGCGTCTCCGCCGCCTGAGCGGCCTTCTCCCGGTCAGAGAAGATGCCGAACACAGTGGGCCCGCTGCCGGTCATAGAGGCCCCCAGAGCGCCCAGTCCCAGCAGCTCGCCCTTGATAGCGAATACCTCCCCGTACCGCCGGGGGAGCACGTCCTCGAAGACGTTATACATCCGCCGGGCGACGCCCTCCAGATCCTGCTCCTCCAGCGCCCGCAGCAACCCCGCCGTGTCCGGACGGCAGCGGAGCTTCCTGACCCGCACCTGGGCGAACAGCTCCGGCGTAGAGACCGAGCAGGAGGGCTTGCACACCACCAGATGGCAGGGGGGAAGGGGCGGCAGATCCGTCAGACGTTCCCCCCGGCCTTCGGCCAGCGCAGTGCCGCCCCGGATGCAGTAGGGTACGTCGCTGCCCACCCGTGCGCCGATCTCCTCCAGCTGCTCCTCCGTCATCTCCGGCGCGTACAGCCGCCGAAGCAGGCGCAGCACTGCCGCGCCATCGCTGCTGCCTCCGGCCATACCGGCGCAGACAGGGATGTTTTTCTGGATATCAATGGAAAGCCCGGGCAGAGGGGTCCCGGATGCCTCAAAGAAGCGCAGCGCCGCCTTGGCGGCGATGTTCCCCTCGTCTTTTGGAAGATAGAGCAGATTCGATGTCACGCGGCACCCGGGTTCCGGCTGCGGGCTGACCGTTACCTGGTCTGCCAGGTCAATGGACTGCATCACCATCCGCAGCTCGTGGTAGCCGTCTGCCCGCTTACCCAGGATGTCCAGGGCGAGATTCAGTTTTGCCCAGGCTGGTTCCGTATACGTCATCGCTTGCCCCCCTGTTCCTCTGACCGCCCCGCCAGATAGTCCAGAGATACCCCGAAGTGGTCTGCAAGGGCGATGAAGTTTTCCAGGTTGGGCAGGATGGCCCCATACTCAAATTTCTGATAATGGCGCGCTGTGATACCAAGATCATTGGCAACCTGCTGTTGTGTCTCGCCGCATTCGCTGCGTAATTCACGCAGCCTGTTTTTGAAAAAATCTCTAAATTCCATAGCTACCCCTTGACACGCCATATAATATGTGCTAGTATATAAACACGCCAAAAAATATGTCAACAATTTGAAAGGAATAAATAGCGCTATGATAGATTTTACCCGCTGGCTGTACGCCAACTACATCTGGCCACATCTGAAAGCACAGGACCCTACAGGCTATGAGACTCCTCTGTCCCTGATGGACACCTGTCTGGACAACGACCTGAAAAAGGAGTACCGGCGGACCCTGGAGTTCTACGCCGGGCACGCTTTTCTGCTGGGCCTGCGTACCGGCGCGGGGCTGGATGAGGCGCTGTCCGCCCCTGAAAAGGCTATAACTACATAACAGTATAAAGCAAAACGGCGGAAATGTCTACACACATTTCCGCCGTTTTATGGAAATCAATTTTTAATGGCAGGCACTTTCAGGATGCAGAGATCCGTGTAGGGGCGAGCATTGCTCGCCCGCTTCTAACGGAAGATGCGCGGTATTGTGTGGACGGGCTAATTCCGGTATTTCTCCAGCCCTACCGGCTGGAAGCCGTCTTTTGTCAGTACCCAGGCCTCCCGGAAGCCGCAGCTTTCCGCCAGCGCCGCCGCCTGTGGAAAGGCGTAGGTGATCGTGCTGGCGCTGTGGGTGTCACTGGTGATGCAGATTCGCCCGCCCTTCTTGTGGATGGCTTTCAGCAGGAAGGGGGCAGGGTAGGGGACCGTCCGGTATCCCCGGGAGATGGCCCCGGTGTTGATCTCGAAGATCATGTCCTGCTTCATCACAGTTTCAAGGGCCTCCAGAGCCGCGTTGACATACCGGGGATCGCTCTCATCAAAGAGTCTCCCGCCCTCGTTGAACTTGGTCACCAGATCGAAATGCCCCACGATCTGGCAGCTGCACCGAGGAAGGAACTCCGCCGCTCTCTCAAAGCAGGCGGCGGCAAAGGCATAGCAGTCTCCGCCGAAGTATTCCCGGACGTTTTTGACAAATTCCTCCTCGCCGGCGTCAATGGAGTGGTAGCGTCCGTCCCGCCAGACGCCGTGGACCGAGCCGATCAGGTAGTCATAGGGCAGCTCCGGCACAGGCGTGTCCACGTCCAGCTCCAGACCCAGGAAGATCTCCAACTGGTCCTGATAGACCTCCCGCAGCCGCAGGATCTCCAATCGATATACAGGCTCCTGGGACGCCTCCATGCTCCAGCCGTCGGAGTCCGCATCCTGGGACAGCGGGCTGTGCTCCGAGAAACCCAGGGAGCGGCATCCTGCCCGGATGGCCCCCAGAATCATCTCCTCCGGCGAGTTTTTCCCGTCACCAAAGACGGTATGGGTGTGCAGATTTTGCATTATTTGATTTTCCGGCCTTCCACGTAGTAGCGCTTATCCTCCGCATGACCCATGGAGAAGGTCTTCCGGGGCAGCACACCGTCAGCAATGACGGTCTTGAACAGCTGATCCTTGCCCATGGCAGGCAGCTTGAAGCCGATGTTCCCCGGCTTCCTGCCCAGCTCGTCGGTGACGGCTTCGCCGTGGATATAGTCCACCTCGCCGCCATTCTCTTTGAGATAAGCGTCCAGGAAGTTTTGCAGCGTGCCCACGGCCAGCTGCACCCTGGGATTGGGCACGGTGAGATGACCGGTGCCGCCCGCCCAGGTGTAGGCGATGGTGTGGCCCACGCCCTGTCCCTCGTGGGCGTTGGGGTAGAACTCCTTGAAGGCGGCGATCAGCTTCTCCGGGTCCACATTGAACACCACGCGGTGGATGGCCTCGAATTTCAGCGCGTCGTCGTGGAGGTTTTCGATCTCCACCAGGGCGTACCGGGCGGGCAGATCCGCCCACTGCTCCTCAGGAGTGACCTTTTTCAGGTTCTCATAACAGGTCTTGGCGGTGGCCAGGGAGTGATTGCCGTCACCCACGGCGAACAGCAGGGGGGCCACGCCGCCCAGGCCGTATTTTTCCTCCATAGCGGCGTCGCTGCTCAGGCGACTCAGTGCCGCCGCCAGCTCATCGACCTGCGCCTCGCTGAGCTTCCAGCCCTTCAGGTGTCCGCCCTTCATCATCAGGTCGAAGTCGTAGAGGACCTCCATCTGCTCCTTGGCAGCGGTGATGGGCTCTACGCAGATTTTTTGGGGATCGTCGATCAGCAGCATGATATGGGGCAGCTCAATGGGGGCGTCCTTCCGCACCCGCACTCGGGGCGGGATGCGCTCCAGCACCGTGCCCTCCGTGGCCCGGATTAAGGAGCCGGAACCGGGGGTGTAGTCGTACTTCTCCAGATCCACCGCCGCCACCAGGCCGGGCCGCACCGTCCCGTCGGACTGGGTGCGCTCAATATAGATGATGGACGCGCCAAGGGTGGTAAAGATATCCTTGGACAGATACTCCTCCATGGACTTGTTGATATTAGCGATGTGTTCATCCACATTGGCGTCGTTGAGCTTGCTCTCCGGCAGGATCAGCCGCAGGGTGGAGGGGGTGTCCCCGGCGATGCGGTTCACCTCGTCCCAGTACTCCGGTTGGCTGGTGAACTGATCGCAGGCCACTACCGCCCACTTGCCCATGTCCGTCCCCTGCTTCGGCAGCAGGATGTCCGCCGGACGCATTCCCAACGCTTCAAACTTCTTGTTCATGTGTCTCTCCTCCATCATGTTGATTTTTGGGGCAGTCATACTTTTCCTTGTAAGGAAAAGTATCAAAAGGAACTTTTTAATAAGGGTACCTCTGGTGTTCTATTGGGGGATTTGGGGAAATTTGCTGGTGCGTGCGGCGGGAAGCGTTCGCTTCCCGCGATTTTTTGTGTTCTGAATTCTGCCGCACGGCTCACGCCGTGGCGATTGCACGATGACCACATCGAGTGGTCATGTGCAATTTAATTCTGCACGGCCCCTCGATGGGGCCGTTGCAGAATCGTGGGGGGCCCGCCTAACGCAGCGCTCTATTTCTCAAACAGCATATCCAGCAGCACATTCCCATTTTCCACAAAGGGGCCCGTCTCTCCGGCTGGCTCATCGTACACGCCGCCCCGGCCTGTATCTTTCCGGCTGTCATAAATGAGGAAAGGCACGGGGGCCGATCCGTGGCCCCTGGTGGCGGTCAGCGTCTTGTGGTCACTGAGCACCAGTACCCGGTGATCCAATTCCGCTTCCTCCAGCCGCTCCACCAGCGGCCCCACCAGCTTACTGTCCAGCCATTCGATCGCTTGTAGCTTCCCCGGCAGATCTCCGTTATGGGTACACTCATCCGGCGCTTCCAGGTGCAGACAGACAAAGTCGTACTGGTTCAATTTCTCCCATGTGGCCTCCAGTTTCCCCTCGAAGTTGGTGTCCAGCTCGCCGGTAGCGCCCTCGACTTCCACCATCTCCAGACCCCGCAGCACGCCGATGCCATGGCACAGCGGCACCGCGCTGATGACCGCCCCATCCATGCCATATTGTTCCCGGAAGGAAGGCAGCTCCACCGCCGTGCCCTCCGCCCAGAACCAGATACCGTTGGCGGGCAGCTTACCGGCGGCACGCCGCTTCTCCGTCACCGGGTGGTGGTCCAGAATTTCGTGGGCCAGCTTCATCAAATGAGCAAAAACCTCCGCCCGTTCATTTCCCGCAGGGAAGTATTGCCCGATCTGCTCCCCCAGATGGTCGTGGGGCGGTGTAAAGCGGATGCCGGAAATATCGCTCTCGTGCTGTACCGCAATCTGCCGAAAGGCGGGGAAGCGATGGATCTCCATCCGCGCCTCCTCCATGGCCCGGGCAAAGCGGGGGTCACTGAGCAGAACCTCCACCGTCTCCAGCGCCGAGGGCCCGTCAATAGATCCAGCGGAGTGGGAGAGGATCTTTTTCTCCTCCATGGGCATGTCCCCGTCCTCGAAGGTCACCAGGTTGCACCGGAACGCCGCGTCTCCCGGACGCATGGCGATCCCCGCGGCGGCGGCTTCCATGGGGGAGCGCCCGGTAAAATACTTCCTGGGGTCGCAGCCGAAGATGGAGAGGATCGCCGTCTCGCTGCCCGCGGGCAGGGGAGGGGGGCAGTTGATGACGCTGCCCACGATACCCTTTGCTGCCATCCGGTCAATGGCGGGGGTGGGAGCGGTTTGCAGCGGTGTTTTATTCCCCAACTGGGGCACGGGGTCATCGGCCATGCCATCCCCGATCACAAGCAGATATTTCGTAAAAAGGACCTCCTTTGGGATTTCTTTTTCTATTATAACGTATCCGGCAGTTTTTTTCAACAGAAAACTGGAAAACCTGTAAAACCCGGAAAACGCGCAAAGGCACAAGTCCTTGCATTTTTCTGGAAGGGATGCTACAATGATTCCCAAAGAGAAAGCAGCGAGGGGGCGGCGCCTTGAAGAAACGAATAAGGGATGACCTTGCCGGGCGCGTTTTCCGTCCGCTGGCCCTCGGCGCGCTGGCAGTATGCGCGGTTTTGATCGCTGTTGCGGCCACCGCGCTCTATCCCTCCGCCCGGGAGGCATCCCGGGCCGGATGGCTGATTTTTGCTGCGATCACGGCCTTTTTGCTGATTGGCGGCGGGTCAGTCTATCTGATTTGGTTTGTCTGCCGCCGCTATCTGGAGCCGGTGACCCAGGCTGCCGAAGTAGTCAGGCAGGCTGCCGGTGGGGACCACTCCGCGCCGCTCTCCGGAATCCCCCGGACCTCCGCTGAGACCGCTGCCCTGCTGGACGCGGCGGGAGACCTGGGTACGCAGAGTACCGACTGCCTGCTGGAGTTGGAGCGGGTCCTGCGGAAGATGGCGGAGGGCGATCTGACCGCCAGTCTTGCCTGCGGCAAGGCTGCGGAGTGCGGCGGTGCCTGCGGGGCGCTGGGCGGTTTGTCCCAGAAGCTGCGGGGCGGCATCGGCTCCGTGCGCAGCGCCCTGGAGCAGATGGCCGGCCAGCTGGACGAGCTGGAGCAGGAGGTACAAAAGCTGTCCCAGACCGGCAAGGACCGCCGTCAGGATCGGGAAATCATGTCCCGCTCTCTGGAGCGCCTGAACAAAGGTCTGGAAAGCCGTGCGGACGATGCCAGGGCAGTCCGAAGCGGCGCGGAGGATCTAAACCGCCGTCTGACGGACTACGAGAAAAAAATCGGGGAGCTGTCTGGGGCTGTGGAGCGGATCGGCGACTGCGCTGCCGGGGCGGAGCAGATTGTCAAGACCATGGAGTCCACCGCCTTCCAGTGCAGTGTCCTGGCCCGGACGGCCTATATGGAGGCCGCAAGCGCCGGGGTGNACGGGAAGGGNTTCGCCGTAGTTGCCAGCGAATTGCGGGTGCTGGCCTCCCGCAGNGCCCAGGNTGCCCAGGATGCCGCCGTCCTGATGGAGGAGATGGAACGCACCATTCGGGAGGGCTCCGCCCTGACCGGCGAGGNGTCCCGTGGGCTNTGGCATGTGGCCGACGGAGGGAAGGAGCTGTGCCGCCGTGCCGCCGNTACCNCCCAGGCNGCCCAGNACATGAGCGAGGGNCAGGANGCCGTCCGGCAGGCGGTACGNCTGAGCTCTCTGGCGGAGGAGGACCAGNTGCTGGCTTCCCACGCCGCCGTNTCCGCCNCCATNCTGCGGGATCGNGCCGCAAGACTGCGGGAGGCGCTGCGGGTATTTCAATTAAGCTGAAAGTAAAGATNTCCCCCGGCACTCCATTATGTGCCGGGGGANATCTTTTATATATGCTTACCGCACAGCAGGACGATGGCGATGACGANCAGATTATTGATGATATACGCCATATCCGCTCCTACCAGGGAGGCAAGAAANCCTGTATAGGAGATACCCAGCGGGATCAGCANACCGCTGGTAAAGCTCAACAGGGCAAAGAAGCGGCCCTGATACTCAAGCGGGACNGAGGTCTGAAAGGAAGAAATCAGCGGCACNTTGACGCAGGAGGTAATGAANCCGATCANAAATTCGGCGGCGAGAAACAGCANAAAATANACCCTTGGAACGCCTGTCATAACGAGNGAGGCCGCGCCAGTCAGCACCATGATGCCGCTGTTCAGCAGAAACAGGTTTCTCAGGTTCCCGCGCAGGTCGATCCGCTTATTCCGGAAGATAAACAGCCCNGCGATCAGCGTACCGATGACTGCNGCNGAGGTNGTCATGCCNTACAGNCTNTCGGAGATCTGGTACTTCTGGACGATGATGCCGGGGTTGATGATCTCCTCTGCGTTGGCTACAAAAAAGTTNAGCGCCATAGCCAGCAGGAACANNACTCGNACNTNCCGCTGNCCCNNCACNTANCGCAGGCCNTCCCAGAGCTGGGCGAACACGTGCTTTTTCTCATTGNCNGNCTGNATATCTGTCTTGCGGTANACAATNAAGCACTCCTGCAAAGCGGACANGGCGTAAGCCGCNNTCACCACGATCACCACAAACCGNAATCCCCACANNCCAAANNCNATNGTGCCCANNGCNGGNGCAATCACCGCCGCNGCGTTGTCGGCGAAGCTCTTGGCCCCGTTGTACCGCTCGATGGTCTNCGGGGTAGTCAGCTCGGTGAACATCAGCTTGGAGGCGATNTCGAANGNCCGGGAGACAAGGTTGGTCAGCATGGTCACCACAAACAGCACCGGCAGGAACATGTCCCCCAGCGGCAGCAGCAGCGCGGCGTACAGCGCCGCCGTCAGCAGGNCNCAGCCGGCCATCAGATATTTNCGGTTNGCCTTCTCCACCAGTACGCCNAGAAACGGTGTGATCAGCAGGGGAGGGAGGCTGGANAGGGAGAAGAACAGCCCCGACTGGGCCAGACTTCCCGTTATTTGCAGAATATACAGCGGCAGNGCGATGAGATAGAACGCGCTGCCGAATTGGGACACCGTCCGGCCCAGGAGCAGCAGGACGATGTTCTTTTTTGNATAGAGCTTGTTTTCCATNNTTTTTCTNAAAANGCGGAGGAGCGCGGCNGTACTCCGCCGCGCNCCTTATCTTGGTTAGACGTTAGATATAGTTNTCNGCGCACAGAAGCTCNGCCAGCAGTACCGCGCCNCCNGCAGCGCCCCGCAGGGTGTTGTGGCTGAGGCAGACGAACTTGTAGTCATACTGGCTGTCGGGCCGCAGACGGCCNACGGATACNGCCATGCCGTTCTCCAGCATCCGGTCGAGGCGNGTCTGGGGGCGGTCGGGTTCCTCGAAGTAGTGGAGNAACTGCTTGGGGGCGGAGGGNAGNTNNAGCTCCTGGGCNCGGCCCGCGAAGCTGGCCCAATCNGCCTTGATCTGCTCCTCNGNNGGCTTGCAGCCGTCCTTGAACTTCATGAAGCAGGCCGCCATATGGCCGTCCTGGCAGGCCACACGGAAGCACTGGGCGGTGATGGCGGGACCCTGGGCCAGGACCATTTTGCCGTCCTCCACCTTGCCCCACAGCTTCATGGGCTCGCGCTCGCTCTTTTCCTCCTCGCCGCCAATGTAGGGGATGCAGTTGTCCACCATCTCAGGCCAGCGCTCAAAGGTTTTGCCCGCGCCGGAAATGGCCTGATAGGTGCAGACCAGGGCCCTGTCCATGCCGTACTTCAGCAGGGGAGTGAGGGCGGGGACGTAGGACTGGAGGGAGCAGTTGGACTTGACGGCCACAAAACCCCGCTTGGTGCCCAGACGCTTGCGCTGGGCGTCGATGAGCTTGATGTGGTCCGCGTTGATCTCAGGCACCACCATGGGCACGTCCTCAGTCCAGCGGTGGGCGGAGTTGTTGGAAACCACGGGGCACTCCAGCTTAGCGTATTTCTCCTCCAGGGCGCGGATCTCTTCCTTCTTCATGTCCACGGCGCAGAAAACAAAGTCCACCATCCCGGCCAGCTTCTCCGCGTCCTTCTCGGCATCCAGGATCACCAGACCCTTGGCTTCCTCGGGGATGGGGGTGGTCATGGCCCAGCGGCCGGACACGGCCTCCTCGTAGGTCTTGCCCGCGCTGCGGGAACTGGCGGCCACGGCGGTGAGCTTAAACCAGGGGTGACCCTCCATCAGAGTGACAAAACGCTGGCCCACCATGCCGGTGCAGCCGATGACGCCAACACGATATTCTTTCATGATAAAAAACCTCCAGATTGAATCTTTTCTTTACATAACGGGCATTGCTGCCGTGCGGAAAACTTGGAAAATACAAACTGCCCAGGGCGGAATTGGCCGTCCGTCCAGGACTTGGCAGGGTGAGGGCGGGAAAACTGTCGAATCCTGGGTTGAAAAATCGGTCCGCCCCGTGTATACTGTAACATAGTATGCGGTCCCCCCTGGGACGTACCGTATTTTCATACCACATTTTTTGCACCCTGTCAACCGTTTTTGTCCCTTTTGGAGGCGCCATGAAGAAGTTTTTATGCACTTTTTTCCTTTGTATGCTGACTGCGGTCACTTTAACCGCTTCTGCCCGCGCTGCGGAGAACGTCATCAAGGCCGGTCTCTATTACGGCAGCGGGGCGCTGTACTCCGCCAATCTGGAGAACTATGAGGGTTCCGGCTATTACCTGGGCTGGTTTGACGAGGACACCCGGGATTTCCATCAGATCGGCTCTCTGTCTGAGACCGCCATCTCCATGACCGCCGACGGGACCATCTATCGCAGCGGCAAGACCTACTCCGCCACCCGGCCTGCCCAGGCTGATTCCACCATCGGCGGTTACCATGTGCAGCTGCGGGAGGAGTTCCCCTCCTTCGACGAGGCCGCCTATGCCGCCGGGCAGCTGCCCGACGCATTTCCCGCCTTTATCAACAATGTTTACCGAGTACGTATGGGCAGCTTTACCACGCGGGAAGCAGCGGAAGTCGCCGCCGCTACCTATGCCACGCGCAGCTGGGTGGACCGGTACGGTATGGACCGGGCGGCCTCCGGGGACGTTGTGTCGCCCAGCGCTACCGGCGTGGTGATCACGGTCACAGGGACGGACAAGCTCCTGTTTGCATTCGACTGCTCCGGGGCCAAGAGCCTGGGTATCCAGCCCAACGGGGGAGCGGCGAAAGCCCAGACCTGGTTCAAGGGCTACCGCTGGTACGGCGGCTTTGAGTACCGCCGCAGCACCGGAGGGAACATCAATGTCATCAACGTGGTCCCTCTGGACGACTATGTGCGGGGCGTGCTGCCCTACGAGATGAGCCCCGTCTGGCCGCTGGAGGCCCTGAAGGCCCAGGCGGTCTGCGCCCGGACGTATGCCCTGCTGCCCAGCAAGCACTACAGCAGCTACCGCTTCGACGTGTGCAACACCACGGACTGCCAGGTTTACCAGGGGGTCAATCTGTCCAGTGCTGTGACGGACCGGGCGGTGCAGGAAACAGCAGGGATCGTGGCTCTCTATGGCGGTAAGTATGCGGAGACCTACTACTGTTCCAGCAACGGCGGCGCGTCGGAAGCGTCGGAGAACGTGTGGTCCAATCCGTTGCCCTACCTGGTGGGGAAGGAGGACCCCTACGAGAAGCTGACCAACATTCCGGATTACAACTATACCATTACATACACCTGGAGCCATCTGACCAGCCGCCTGAAGGAAAAGGGATACTCCATCGGCACGGTGGCCGCAGCCTATGTCTCCAAGACAACCCCCACGGGCAACGTGGCGGAGATCACCTTCCGGGATACCGCTGGGAAGACGGTGACCCTGACCAAGGAAGCCTGCCGCTGGACGCTGGATACCAAGAGTATGCGCTTCACCATCAACGGCGGCGGGAACGGTGGGACGGGCTGGTCCGTCAACCCCAATGGCACAGCGCTGGGCAGCCTCAGCGACGTCTATACCATCTCCGGTAAAGGGCTGGTGGGGCTATTTGGCGGTGGGAATGCCTATGTGATCACTTCCTCCGGGACCTCCGCCCTCCAGCAGACCGGCGGGACTGTGACCAACGGCACAGGAAACGGCATCACCATCACCGGCACCGGCTGGGGCCACGGCGTAGGCATGAGTCAGTACGGAGCCAAGGCCATGGCGGAGCAGGGGTATACTTACGAGGATATTTTGCTATTCTACTACACGGGGATCAAGCTGGAAAGAATTCTCAAATAAAAAGGCGGCTGCCGCCCCGGAAAGGAAAACCATTGAAAACACACGATTTTTACTATGAGCTCCCACCGGAGCTGATCGCTCAGACTCCCATTGAGCGCCGGGACGCCTCCCGGCTGCTGACCCTGGATAAAAATACAGGGGAGTGGACCCACCGGCATTTCTATGATCTGCCCCAGCTTCTGCGGCCGGGGGACTGCCTTATCATGAACGACTCCCGGGTCCTGCCCGCCCGCCTGCTGGGCAGCCGGGTCCGTGCCGACGGGACTCTTGGCGGGTCCTGCGAGGTGCTGCTGCTGATTGACCGGGGGGAGAACACCTGGGAGTGTCTGGTCCGCCCCGGCAAAAAGCTGCGCCCCGGCGCGAAGGTCTCCTTCGGCGAGGCCGGAGAGTTGACCGGGGAGATCGTAGGCGAGGTAGAGGGCGGCAACCGGCTGGTCCGCTTCACCTACGAGGGTATCTTCCTGGAAGTGCTGGAGCGGCTGGGGCGGATGCCCCTTCCGCCCTATATCAAGGCGGAATTACAGGACCGGGAGCGGTATCAAACGGTGTACTCCAAGGTCACCGGCTCCGCCGCCGCCCCCACAGCGGGCCTGCACTTCACCAAAGAGCTGATGGAGCAGATTCAGACCATGGGCGTGAATATCGGCTATGTCACCCTCCACGTGGGTCTGGGGACCTTCCGTCCGGTGAAGGAGGAGGAGATCACCGACCACGATATGCACAGTGAGTACTGTGTCATCTCCCAAGAGACTGCGGATCTCATCAACCGCACCAAAGTCGCAGGAGGCCGGGTGATCTGCGTGGGCACGACCTCCTGCCGGACCATCGAGAGCTGGGCAGCGGAGGACGGCCATATGGAGGCCAGGGCGGGATGGACCAATATTTTCATCTATCCCGGCTACCGATTCAAGGTAATGGACGCGCTCATTACGAACTTCCATCTGCCGGAGAGCACGCTCATCATGCTGGTGTCCGCCCTGGCGGGGCGGGAGAAGGTGCTGGCGGCCTATGAGGAGGCCGTCAGGGAGCGCTATCATTTCTTCTCTTTTGGCGATGCCATGTTTATTTCTTGAGGAGGCCCGATATGATCTCATTGTTAAGAGGCCACGTCAGCGATGCGGCCGCGCCCTTTATCTTTGTGATCCTGTTCCTGATCATCGTAGGCGCGGCACTGTGGATCACGCCCCGGCTGGCGAACTGGCTGGACAAGAAGGATTCAGAAAATAAGAGCTACTACGACGGGATGCTCACCGAGGACCCCAACGCACCGAAAGAGGAGAAGGACGATGGAAAAGCTGACTGATCTGCCCAATATCGGCCCCAAGCTGGCGGGGCACCTGACCAAAGCAGGGGTGGAGACGCCGGAGCAGCTGCGTCAAATGGGAGCGGAGGAGGCTTTCCTGTGCATCCGCGCCCAGGTGGATCCCACCGCCTGCCTCCATGAGCTGGAGGCCCTGGCGGGGGCGGTGGAGGGCGTACGGAAGAGCCTGCTGCCGCCGGAGCGCAAGGCGGAGCTGATAAGCTGGTTCCGGGGGTTGTGACGATATGGTTAGAAAAGCTGATAGCCGGACTTTGTCCGATGCGGCCGCGCTGGCGGCCCGGCTGTGGCCGGGACATGCCGACGGAGAGCTGCTGGAGGAGTTTGCGGATGCCCTCAACACGGGGGAGGCGGCGTTTTTCCTGAAATATCAGGAGGGTGATGTACCCGTGGGCTTTGCCCAATGCCAGCTGCGTCACGACTACGTGGAGGGGACCTCGGGCAGCCCGGTGGGATATCTGGAGGGCGTCTATGTAGAGGAGCCCTTCCGCCGGAGAGGCTATGCCCGGGAGCTGCTGTGCGCCTGCGAAGAATGGGCCCGGTCAAAAGGCTGCCGGGAGTTTGCCAGCGACTGTACCATAGAGAACCATGACAGTTTCCTTTTCCACACCGGCGCGGGCTTCATGGAGGCCGGTCGTATCATCTGCTTTACCAAAAAGTTGTAATTGCAGGACTTTTTAGTGGCAGAAAAATGAAATTTTCCGAGGAGTAACATATGTTTAAGGTCATCAAAAAAGAAGGCCGCGCCCGGCGGGGGCAGTTTTCCTGTGCCCACGGCGGAACGGTGCAGACCCCTGTCTTCATGAACGTGGGCACCCAAGGGGCCATCAAAGGGGCAGTCAGCGCCCATGACCTCAAGGAGCTCAAGTGCCAGATCGAGCTGAGCAACACCTACCACCTCCACCTCCGCCCCGGCGACGACGTGGTGAAGGCCCTGGGCGGGCTGCATAAGATGATGGACTGGGACGGCCCCATCCTCACCGACTCCGGCGGCTTCCAGGTCTTCTCCCTGGCGGGACTGCGGAAGATCACGGAGGAGGGGGTCACCTTTGCCTCCCACATCGACGGGCGGCGCATCTTCATGGGGCCGGAGGAGTCCATGCAAATCCAGTCCCACCTGGGCAGCGACATCGCCATGGCCTTTGACGAGTGCGTGGAGAACCCTGCGCCCTATGACTACGTGAAGCAGTCCTGTGAGCGGACGGTGCGCTGGCTCCAGCGGTGCAAGGCAGAGCACGACCGGCTCAATGCCCTGCCGGATTGTGTGAACCCGGGGCAGATGCTCTTTGGCATCAACCAGGGCGGCACCTACGAGAACCTGCGGATCTGGAGTATGCAGGAGAGCGTCAAGGTGGACTGCGACGGCTACGCTATCGGCGGTCTGGCGGTAGGGGAGGAGACAGAGGTCATGTACCGCATCCTGGATGTGACCCTGCCCTACGCGCCGGAGGACAAGCCACGGTATCTCATGGGGGTGGGGACCCCCTCCAATATCGTGGAGGCCGTCTGGCGGGGGATCGACTTCTTTGACTGCGTCATGCCCGCCCGGAACGCGCGGCACGGGAAGCTGTTCACCTGGAGCGGCAGTCTAAATATTAAGAATGAGAAGTACAAGCTGGATGAGCGGCCCATCGAGCCGGGCTGCGGCTGCCCCGCCTGCCGGAGTTTTTCACGGGCGTACCTGCGTCACCTGTTCAAGGCGGAGGAGATGCTGGCCATGCGTCTGGCAGTAATGCACAACCTGTGGTTCTACAATACCCTTATGGAGCGTATCCGGAATGCGATAGATGCTGGTGAGTATGATGCCTTTCGGGCCGAGTACAGCCGGAAGCTGGGGGAAAGGATATAAGCCGCCGCTTTGCGGCGGCAGGGCAGTTGGTTCTTCACCTGGCCCGGGACCTACGCGGCCCCGGACTCCGCGCCTTCTTTTCCCACGCGGGAAAAGAAGGCAAAAGCGCGCCAGAACCTACGGTTCTGGACTCCCTTGGACGGGGCGGCACGTTCGTGCCGCTTCCCTATACGGGGAAATTTCCCTGGATTGGGTGCAAGAGCGGAAGATCCAGCCACTGAGTCGGAATCCGTAATCTTTAGCTTGGCGCTTGA
>JAAVHD010000042.1 GCA_014799915.1 Oscillibacter sp. | reverse complement strand
TCCTCGCAGTAGTATGGTCTTAGCCGCTCATACAGCCATTCGTAGTCCATGACTGCTTCTATTTTTCGTACCAGGTGATCCGCTGGCACCAGCCCTTCCACGTCCGTCATCACCACATCCCATCGTCCGTCCCTTTTCTTCTCCATCCCTATCCCCTCCTTTTTCTACAGTATACCACATTTTTGCTCTGGGGGGTGGTTTTTTGACACGCAGAAAGGAAGACACGCCAAAGCGTGTCTTTCTTTTTGGTGCGCGAGGCGGGACTTGAACCCGCACGCCCGTAATGAGCACTAGAACCTGAATCTAGCGAGTCTGCCAATTCCACCACTCGCGCGCGTCTATTCACTTTGCGGATTGCGGAAAGAAAGTGGTGCGAGTGACGGGACTTGAACCCGTACGTCTGTTGACACACGCCCCTCAAACGTGCCTGTCTACCAGTTCCAGCACACTCGCGTTTTTCTCTCCGGGAAACCCGCAACGATTATTATAACGGCTTCCTCCCTCTTTGTCAACAACAATTTTCCGAATTTGTCCGATTTTTTCTCAACTGCCCGTGACAACCGGCCCGGTATGTGGTACACTAAGGGCAAATTTACAGAGGAGGCGGTTGGATGGAGCCTATCACCCGGGAATTAGTCCGGTCCCTGCTGCCGCCCCGGGACCCCGGGGGACACAAGGGGACCTTTGGCAAGGTCTACGTCTACGGCGGCTGCGTGGGTTACACCGGTGCGCCGGTGTACGCCGGGGAGGCGGCGGTGCGGACGGGCAGCGGGCTGGTATTCGTAGGCGTGCCCGGCGAGGTGTACCCAATCGTCGCCTCACGCTGCGACGCCGCCATGGCCCACCCCATCCCGGAGGACTATAACGCTCTGCTGAAGCGGATGGCGGGCTGTGACGCGGTGCTCATCGGCCCCGGTCTGGGCCGGGCGCGGGAAGCGGAGGAGCGGGTCCTTGCCCTGCTGCGGGATCTGGAAGTTCCGGTGGTGCTGGACGCGGACGGCATAAATGCGGTTTCCGCGCATATGGATGTATTGGATGACCGGCGGGGCGTCACGGTCCTCACCCCTCACGAAGGGGAGTTCGCCCGGCTGGAGGACGGCTTCATCCCCGGCAGATCGGACCGGGAGCGCACCGCAGCGGACTTTGCCCGGCGTCACCACTGCTTTCTGGTCCTTAAGGGCCCCGGCACCATCGTCTCCGGCCCCGACGGACGCAGCTTCCGCAACACCACCGGCAACTGCGGCATGGCCAAGGGCGGCAGCGGCGACGTGCTTGCGGGAATGGTCCTGTCCCTGCTGGGCCAGGGCGCGGGAGCGCTGGAGGCCGCTGCCTGCGCCGTGTGGCTCCACGGGAGGGCCGGGGATCTGGCGGAGGAGGATCTGACCGCCTACGCCATGACGCCGTCGGACCTGCTGGGCCGCGTACCCGCCGCGTTCAAAGATTTAGGGAAGGTCTGAACAAATCCCCGCGCACGTCTTGACGGAAAATTTTCCGCCCCATTTCGTTAAATTTTCTTGAAATACATCCAAGATTTTGCAACAGCCACATCGAGTGGCTGTGCAAAATTGGATTATTCATGACCGCTCGATGCGGTCATGAATAATCGTGTATTCCTGCGAAAATTTGCCTCACGGGGCGAAAAATTTTCTTGCCAATCCGTACACGTTGATTTATTCAGACCTTCCCCAGAACAATAAAAAGGAGGAATCCCCCGTGCGAAAAGCGCTGCTTTTTGCACCAATGCTGATGCTCCTGCTCACCGCCTGCGGCGGCGGAGGGGAGAAAATGGACCCGGCGGCGGAACTGCAGGCCCAATACGCCGCCCTGGCCTCCGCCACCATGGAGGCGGATATCACCTGCCACTACGCCGACGAGGTGCGCGAATATACCCTGCTGTGCGCCTACACCCCCTCTGAGAGCACCGTGACGGTCCTCGCGCCCTCCAATCTCTCCGGCATTTCCGCCACGGTGGCGGACGGGAAGCTCCAGCTGAGCTATGAGGACATCTCCCTGGACGCCGGGAGCTATTCGGCGGCGGCGATCTCGCCGGTGGCGGCGCTGCCCCGGCTCATGGCGGCGGCGGGAAGCGGATACATCACCGAGCAGAGCGAGGAAAGTGTTGACGAGCGCACCTGTCTGCGGCTGGCCTGCGACCTGCCGGACGATGAGAGCACGCTGTATACCACCTGGTTTGATCAGGAGACGTTGCTGCCTCTGCGCAGCGAGATCACGGTGGACGGGGAATTGATTTTCGAGATAGCCTGGACCCGCTTCGAGGTCACCGGTACGGCGGCGCCGGAGGACGGTGATTCGTCCACCCAGCCCGACACGCCGGAGGATTCGGCGCCATCTGACGAGGAGACGCCCGCCGAACCCGCCCCGGAGGATGCGGAGAACCAGCAGGAACCCTCGACCGATACCTGGACCGAGGCAGAGGAAGCCGCCGCCTATGCCAACGCGGAAGAATAGAGCATAGCCTGTAGGGGCGGATATCATCCGCCCGCACAATAACCGAAATATTCCGAACGGGCGGATCATATCCGCCCCTACAAAAGAAAAAGGATAGGGATAGAATGGAAAGCACACTGAAACGCACATGGGCGGAGATCGACCTGGACGCCCTGGAGCACAACTATAAGGTCCTCTGCGGCCGCATGGGACCCGGCCCTCGGTTCCTGGGGGTGGTGAAGGCGGATGCCTATGGCCACGGGGCTGTCGAGGTATCCCGGACTCTGGAGGAGCTGGGGGCGGCCTATCTGGCGGTGTCCAATGTGGATGAGGCCAGGGAGCTGCGCGGCGCGGGCATCGGCCTGCCCATCCTCCAGCTGGGCCTGACCCCGGCGGAGCAGACGGAACAGCTCCTGGCCCAGCGGGTCACCCAGGCGGTGTGGAGTGAGCGCTCCGCTCTAGCATTCTCCCGGGAGGCGGAGCGGCTGGGCGGACGGCTGAAAGTCCATATCAAGCTGGACACCGGCATGTCCCGCCTGGGCTTCCCCTGCGATGAGCCGGACTTTGCCGCCTCCCTTGAGGCAATCTGCCGGGTGTGCGCCCTGCCGGGGCTGGAACCGGAGGGTATCTTCACCCACTTCGCCGTCTCCGACGAGGACAGCGGGGAGAGCCGGGACTATACCCTCCTCCAGCACCGGAGGTTCGAGGACATGATCCGCGCCCTGGAGGAACGGGGCGTCCATTTTGCCCTCCATCACTGCGCCAACAGCGGAGCCGCCGCCGGCTACCCCCAGTTCGGCCACGACCTCTTTCGCCCGGGCATCGTCACCTACGGCATCGGCCATCAGGCGGATGCCCTGGGCCTGCGGCCCGTGATGGCGCTGAAGACCGTAGTGGGCGCGGTGCGGGAACTGCCGCCTGACACCACCGTCAGCTATGGCCGCACCTTCCGGACGACGCAGCCCACCCGGGTGGGGGTGCTGCCCATCGGCTACGCCGACGGTCTCCACCGGGTGCTGTCCAACCAGTGGAGGGTCTGGACCCCTGACGGCTTCGCCCCCATTCTGGGCAGGATCTGTATGGATATGTGCATGGTGGACCTCACCGGCCTGCCCCATGTGAACGAGGGCAGTGAGGTGGAGGTCTACGGCCCCCACAATTCCGTCAATGACGCTGCCCGGCTCGCCGGGACCATCTCCTACGAGCTGACCTGTGCCGTCAGCAAGCGGGTGCCCCGGATCTACCACCGCCACGGGCAGGAGATCGCCCGGGAGCTGCTGCTGCGGGAGTGATATTTCGCAAAAGAGCTGTGTTCAGAGCAGTTCCGGTTTTGAGACTTTTGAATACGCCGCGCTTATACAGCGGCAATAAAACACACACCCGCGACAGCGGGTGTGTGTTTTGCTTCAATCGAATTGACTTTTCAGTATATCAAAAAATTCTTCAATATATGGATTCGGGTTGCCAGCCCTCCAAAAAGCGCAGTAGTTCCTCAGAACCGGCTTCCCGTCCCGCAGCAAGGGAATGCGGTGCAGCGGCGCCATGACCGCGTGGGACATCGGAACGCCCTCCACCGGAAGGAAGCCTTTCCCTCCCGCTACCAGCAGACGCGCCTGCTCCAGATTTTCCGCAAACAGGAACCCGCCGTCCAGTCCGACGATCTCCCGGTAATACGTCTCCTCATTATCCCGTTGATTAGGAGACGCGACCAGGATACACGGCACAGTCTTCAGCTCATCAGCTGTCAGACTTTCCTGCCGGGCAAGGGGGGAATGCTCAGAAATTTTAATATAACATTCGCTGGTGGCCAGGATCTGGTTGACATAGGCGTCTGAAAAGGCCCGCCGCTGATCGTTCAGAATGATGTCAACGCTGCCGGTCCGCAGAGCGTCATACAGATCCTCATGATTGCCGTCCATGATCTCCGTGGCGACCTCCGGATGCATCCGGCTGAACTCCGCTACCGCCATCTGAAATTCCAGTCCGCTGTAGCATTTCAGGTAACCAATGCGCAGACAGCGGCCATTTTCCTGCCCGATCTTTGCGGTTTCCCGGCAGAGCCGCTCCGCCTCGTCCACAAGAAGCCGGCCCTTCTGATAAAAGTACCGTCCGGCCTCTGTCAGCGTGAATTTCCGGCCCTCTCTGTTCAGCAGCTTCACGTCCAATTCCCGCTCCAGCGCCTGGATCTGCTGGGAAATGGCGGATTGTGAAATAAAGCACCGGGCCGCAGCCTCTGTAAAGCTGTCGGTTTCCACCACGGCAAGAAAGTATTTTAACTGGCGCAGCAGCATAGCGGCAGAACCTCCCTTCCTCCTGCAATAGGTATCATTATAGCAGTTGGAGTGAGGTGCAAGTCAATAGAAACGGCAAAAATTCAGATTTTATTTTGCCTGTTTGGCAGCGGCGTCATTGACACACCGCAGAGCGTTCAGGCTGCGGGGATAGCCGATATAGGGCAGGCACTGGGAGATGACCTGGATCAGAAAAGCCTTGTCGTTTCCGATCCGCATGTTGGCGGCGGCGTGGCTGGTGAGCTGAGGCTCACAGCCGCCCTGGGCCGCCAGGAAACAGAAGGTGATCATCTCCCGCTGCCTGTAATCCAGTCCCCTGCGGGTGTAGTAGTCGCCGAAGCAGTTGTCCACCAGCCAGTGGTTGATGTGGCGGCTCTCCTCCGGACCAGACTGGGCGAAGCCCCGCATCCCCTCGCCGAAGATGTCGATCTGGGCCTGCTCTCCGGCTTGCAGGCGGTTCTCCGTGGTGGTCGTGGCCTGCCCCTCCAGCGGAAGCTGGATACCCTTGGCCTCCAGCACTTCGTTGGTGGCTTTCAGGAACGGGAACACCCGCCCGATGCCCAGATAGGCAACCGCCTGGTAGACGATTTCCTTGATCTCCACCGGCGTGACGCCGAAATTCATTGCCGCAGGGATCATAGCCCGGAATTCATCGATCCCCTGGCAGCCCAGCAGGGTGGCCAGGATCGCCATGAACCGGGTGCGCCCGTCCATGTCGCCGGTCTGGACCACCTCGTCAAAGGCAAAGTTGTCGAACCGCTCGATAAACTCCGGGTCGGTCTCCAGGAATTTGGAGACATAGCCGGGAAACATTTTCTCGTGGTAGCTCTGTGCGTTTTCCGAGATAGCCATTGTATAAAAATCCTCCTTATTTCCGCGTGGGGAAACCGCCGCCGGCTTCAAACTTTTCCACAACGGTCTTCAAGTGCTCTGTAATCGGCAGGTGCTGGGGACACGCTTTCTCACACTGCTTGCAGCCAACGCACGCGCTGGCTTTGCCGTGGGTCAGGGCGATGTTGTTGTAGTAGACATTCTGGCTGGAAAAGCTGCCGGTGGTGCGGGCAGCACTGTTGAGCAGAGCAAAATATTGGGGGATGGCGATATTTTTCGGACAGCCGTGGGTGCAGTATGCGCAGCCGGTACAGGCCACGGCGGTGTTGGCCTCAATGATCTTCCGAACCTCATTGATAACGGCGGTTTCCTCCTCGGTCAGCGGCTTGAAGTCCCGGAAGGTCTTGCAGTTATCCAGTACCTGCTCCATGTCATTCATGCCGGACAGGACCCGCACGATACCCTCCTGACTGGCGGCAAAACGCAGCGCCCAGGAGGCGTTAGAGGCGTCTGGGTCATGGGCCCGCAGCAGCTTTTCCGCCTCCCCCGGGAGGTTCACCAGCGTGCCGCCCTTGCAGGGCTCCATAACGAACACGGGCTTGCCGTACTTGCGTGCCACCTCCAGACAGCGGCGGGACTGGACGTTGGGCTGCTCCCAGTCGGCGTAGTTGACCTGGAGCTGAACAAAGTCCAACCCCTCGCCGTACTGGCTCAGGATCTCCTCCAGCAGCTCCGGCATATCGTGGAAGGACATGCCCAGGCACTTGATCTTCCCCTCAGCCTTCTTCCGGTTCACAAATCCAAAGGCATCATACTTCCGGCACTTCTCGTAGACGTTGGTGCCCATGTTGTGCAGGAGATAATAATCAAAATATTCCACGCCGCAGTTGGTCAGCTGCTCATGAAAAATCTTCTCCAGATCCTCGCTGTCCTTGAAATCCCGGAGCGGCATCTTGGTTGCCAGCTCAAAGGACTCCCGAGGGTGCCGCTCCACCAGAGCGTGGCGCACCGCCTCCTCAGCGTGGTAGCCATGATAGGTGTAGGCTGTATCGAAGTAAGTAAAGCCCTGGGCCAGATAGGCGTCAAAGAGGGCGTTGATCTTCTCGTAGTCGAAGGACGCGGAATCATCCTTTTCCAGCGTCGGCAGACGCATACAGCCATAGCCAAACTGATACTTTTCCATTCCTTACACCGAACCTTTCGCCCAATCAGACACTTTTTTCTCAGATTTCGCCGCCTCGCAGCCCCGGACAGGCAGTCCGCGCTCTACTACAGCCCCGGTGCAGACCTTCTTCAGATCCCTCTCGCTGCCGCCCATACCGCTGCCCTCGTTGGTGCAGAAGGGGATGATCCGCTTGCCGGACAGGTCGTAGCGCTCCAGAAAGGTGAACATAGCCATAGGCATGGTTCCCCACCAGTTGGGGTAGCCCACAAAAATGGTATCGTAGCCGTCCAGACTGTCCAAATACTCCTTCAGCTCCGGCCTGGCGTTGGCCCGCAGCTCCGCCTGGGCTTCCTGGGTACAGGTCGTGTAGTCGGCAGAGTAGGGCTTCACCGTGTCCACCTCAAACAGGTCGCCGCCCACGGCCTTCTGAATCATCTCGGCCACGATCTCCGTATTGCCCTTCGGGAGATCCCGGATGCTTCCGCCCCAATAGTTCTGGCCTTTGCGGGAGTAGTAGACGATCAAAATGTGTTCCATAACAGCTTCTCCTTTTTATCAAGATAGGGCTTTGCCCATTTCATACGCGGTTTCATAAGCGGGGTGGCGTAAAATATCCCCTTTGTCCCAGGCTCCGGTCCCATAGACAATGCCTTTCTCCTGCGCCCCCGGCAGACAGCGGAGAAAGCCCCGCAGCCCGGCAATGGTCTCCTCTGCCGCCCCATGCTGAGGCGCGGCGGCAGTGACAAAGAAGTAGAACCCCTTCCCTTTAAGCTCCCGATGCCGGGGCAGACAGCGGTCAATGAAGATCTTCATCTGGGCGCTCATGGAGTAAAAATACACCGGCGTCGCCAGGACAATGACATCCGCTTCCATCACTTTCTCCAGAATACCCCTCATATCGTCCTCTTTCACACAGAGGCCGCCAGATTGGCAGCTGCTGCAGGCGTCACAGGGGCTGATCACGCTCTCCGCCAGACGAATCTTTTCCACGCTGTGCCCGCTCTCCGCCGCACCCTTCAGAAACTGGTCGCACAGCAGGTCGGAATTGCCGTGTAACCTGGGCGTAGCGCTGATTGCCGCGATCTTCATATATATTGCTCCTCCACATCCGGGTTATATTCTTATTTTACAAGAATTTTCTGCCGGGAGCAATTCCGGTTTCGAGGGGATTCAATAAGTGCAGCTTATGCAATAGAATACACCCGCCGAAAGGGCCTGATTTCTTTTGAAACGCCCCCTTCGGCGGGTGAACCTGTGTATCATTGGTAAAGTGCGGAGCAGCCCCGCTGAAAACCATTATTTCTGAACAGCGGAGCCTCCGAATACCCCGGACATCTCCATGTGATCCAGCTTTTCGTCAATAGAAGCCACTTCCTGCGCCGTCAGCTCAATGTCCGCCGCGCCGCCATTCTCCCGGATACGTTCCACTTTCCGGGAACCGGGAATGGGCACGATATAGGGCTTCTTGCAGATCATCCAGGCCAGGGAGATCTGCGCCGGCGTGGCCTGCTTTTCTTCGGCCAGTCCCTTGATGTAGTCCATCAGCTTCCGGTTGGCGTCCATGGCCTCATCCGTGTACTGAGGCATCATATTGCGGAAATCGCCCTCCTCGAACTTGTTCCCCTTCCCAAAAGCGCCGGAGAGAACGCCGTTGGCCAGCGGACTGAAAGCGACATACCCGACCCCCAGCTCCTCCAGCACGGGGAACAGCGCCCCATACCAGCGGGCCATCATGGAGTAGCGGTTCTGAACGCAGGTAACAGGACAGACGGCGTGGGCCTTCCGCAGGTATTCCTCGGTAGTCTCGGAAATACCCCAGTGCAGGATCTTGCCCTCCCTTATCAGATCGGCCATAACGCCCGCCACTTCTTCGGCGGAAACCTTCGGATCAATGCGGTGCTGATAGTACAGATCAATGTGGTCTGTTTGCAGACGTTTCAGACTGCCCTCCACGGCGCTCCGGATAGTCTCAGGGCGGGAATCCATGACCAGCTTCCCCTCGGGACTGTGGTGAACGCCGCACTTGGTGGCGATGATCACCTTATCCCGATAGGGCTTCAACGCCTCGCCCACCAGATCCTCGTTGTAAGCCAGGGAGCCATCGGCGCGATTGCCGGTGTAGCACTCAGCGGTATCGAAGAAGGTATAGCCCATATCCAGGGCTGCCACGATCGCTTTTGCCGCCTCTTTTTCATCCATAGCGGTTCCGTAAGCATGTGTAAAGCCCATGCAGCCCAGACCAACGGCGGAAACCTCGAGATCTTTCCCAAGAATCGTTTTCTTCATGGCATTACTCTCCCTGATTTAACGTTCAAAAGCTGCGGCACAATCTTTCAGGTAGTCAATCACCTTAAGCTGCTGGGGGCAGGCCCGCTCGCACTGACCGCAGGCGATACAGTCGGACGCCTTCCCCGCACCGGCAACAGCCTTTTCATAGTCCGCCGCTCCCTCCTGGAGCTGGCCCCAGACCAGCTGCTTGTTCCGGGCGGCAAAAATCTCCGGAATGGGGATCTCCTTCGAACACCCGGCAGTGCAGTAGTGGCAGGCGGTGCAGGGGATGGACTTGATGCCGTTGATGGCCTCCTGAGCTTTTCGGATGGCGGTCTGCTCCGCCTCATTCAGCGGCTGGAAATCCTTCATGTAGGAGAGGTTATCCTCCATCTGCGCCAGGTTGGACATACCGGACAGTACCGTGATAATGCCATCCAGAGACGCCGCATAGCGGATGGCCCAGGACGCAAAGGACGCGCCGGGGTCAGCCTGACGCAGGATATCCTGCACAGCCGTGGCCGGGTTTGCCAGTGCCCCGCCCTTTACCGGCTCCATGACCACGATGGACTTCCCATGCTTCCGGGCGACCTCATAGTTGGCTCTGGCGGTCACATCGGGGTTCTCCCAGTCCGCGTAGTTGAGCTGGAGCTGGACAAACTCCGCGTCCGGGTGCTCGGTGAGCAGCTCGTCCAGAATATCGGGCGTGGCGTGGAAGGAGAAGCCCCAGTGCTTGATCAGTCCCTTGGCCTTCAGCTCCTTTACAAAATCCCAGAGGTGATACTGTTCATATTTTTTATAGTTCCCCGCTTGCAGCGCATGGAGCAGATAGTAGTCAAAATAGCCCGCGCCGGTACGCTCCAGGCTGGTATAGAACTGCTGCTTGGCGGATTCCTCGTCGTGGGCCCCCATCCAGCAGCACAGCTTGGTTGCCAGCGTATAGCTCTCACGGGGATAGCGGTCCACCAGCGCGGCCTTTGCCGCCTTTTCCGAATCGCCGCCGTCATAGACATAGGCGGTGTCAAAGTAGGTCAGCCCGGCGGACATGAACATATCCACCATTTCCTTTGTCTGCTCAACGTCGATCTTGCCGTCCGCCAGCTTCGGCAGACGCATCAGGCCGAAGCCCAGCTTGGGGGTCGATGCTCCGAAATACTGTTCCATATTCGTTCCTCCTTAATAAGTCGAGGCTTCCGCCCCGGTAAAATACCAATGCCCATCCCGCTTTACAGCTCGCATATTAAGCTGGAGCCGCCATATATGCTTTCCGCCGCCGAATACTGCCGCAGTGACCCTGCTCTGTCCGACCAGTCGCGCGGTGTTGCCCTCGATCGTACTGTTAACGGCTTCTGACTGCTCCGAATAGTAGTTCAGTGTCCCGTTCAAAATAGCTTTTATGTATTGGCGCTTCGATTGACGCATTCCCGTCATATGAAGCAATACAAAGGAATCATCTAAAACTTCCTCTAAAAGCATAGCGTCCTTTTGGATCATTCCCCGATACATCAACCGATAACGCCCGGCAAGAGCCTCCTGCTCATTCATCTGCTCACCTTCCGCTGAAATACGCGGCAATCTCTTTCATCCGTGCGCTTTGCGGAGTGTGGAACGGGCAGCGCCGGTCACAGTGGCCGCAGCCAATGCAGGCGTCCGCATTGACCGTCAGCTTGCCATAGTGATTTGCCGCCATGGCGTCCCCGGCAAGAGCCAGATCGTAATATTTGTTCACCAACCCCACATCGATCCCGGCGGGGCAGGGCAGGCAGTGATTGCAGTAAACACAGTTTCCCATTGCCGCAGCGGGCGTGAACTGTCCAATAATGGAATAGTCCATCTCCTCCGCCGTGGACTGGGGGAACCCCAGAAGCTCCTTCAAATCCTGCATATTCCGGACGCCCGGAACCACCGCCAGCACGCCAGGCCGGTCCAGCGCATACTGGATGCACTGATAACGGGTCATCGCCGTGTGGAAGGGGGAGGTTTTCTCGTCCAGCAGCTTGCCGCCATGGAAGGGCTTCATCACGGAAATACCGATACCCTCCGCCTCACAGCGGCGGAACAGCCCCGCCCGCTCCGATGTAGAGCCGATGCCCAATTCATCGCCCTGCTCCAGGTCATAAGCAGGATTTAAGGAAAACATCATCAAATCAACCAGCCCCGTATCCAGCACCCGATGTGCCACAGACGGCGTATGGGAGGAAAAACCGATATGTCGGACTTTCCCCTCGGCTTTCATTTCCTGAACATAGTCCAGTATACCGGAGGCTTTCAGCTTTTCAAAGTCCTCCGCCGCATCTACACAGTGGAGAAAACCAAAGTCAACATAATCCGTCCCCAGGGTCTCCAGCTCCCANGCAAAGGTTTCNTTGATTTTNTCCAGATCNCNGGACCAGCCNTATTCNCCNTTCTGGTTGTAGACCGCTCCAAAGTGNAGCTGGAANAAGACCTTTTCCCGCTGCCCGGCAATGGCACGGCCAAAGGGGGCATAAATGCTGGCTCCGCCGCCGCAGAGGTCGAAAAAGTTGACGCCATTGTCAATGGCCGTCCGGACGACCTCCTCAATTTCAGCCTCCGGGCTGACCTGAATGCCGCCCATACCGAGGCCCAGGACACTCAGCCGCTCATTGTGGGTNCCGTGGGGTAAAATGCGATATTCCATATTTCTGACCTCCATAGCAATTTTATATCTATTCTATCGGAAATTTNCCCAAAAAACAATTGGTATTTNTGAAGTTTTCNATAAGTATTGCTTATATGGCGTNAAATCGCNCACCCACNGCGGAANATGTACCTTATCCTNCANTAACNTGTTCGATTATGAAGTATCCTCAAATTACCTCATAGCCTCCAGCGNTATTACNCNCTAAAANCANAAATCACCCGCTATGAGGTGCCAAAATTNCAACACATCATAGCGGGCAAAAANTTCCNAAATNCAATTGAAAATCATCAGAAANCGCCAATTTTATCTCTATAGTCTACTCCCACTCTATCGTCGCCGGNGGNTTGGAGGTGANATCATAGCAAATNCGNTTNATNCCCNNNACCTCATTNACGATCCTGGTNCTCACACGGTCCAGCACCTCATAGGGAATCCTGGCCCANTCAGCGGTCATAAANTCGCTGGTAGTCACCGCCCGCAGGGCGAGGGTGTAGTCNTAAGTCCNTCCATCNCCCATGACCCCCACAGACCTGGTGTTNGTCAGCACCGCAAAATACTGGCTGATCTCACCGCCCAGTCCGGCGTTGGCGATCTCCTCCCGGTAAATCGCGTCCGCGTCCCGCAGNGTNTCCAGCTTCGCCTTGGTCAGATCCCCGATGACCCGGATAGCCAGCCCCGGCCCCGGGAAGGGCTGACGGCTCACCAGATACTCCGGCAGTCCCANNTCCCGGCCCANCTGCCTTACCTCGTCCTTGAACAGCAGCCGCAGNGGCTCNATGATCTCCTTGAAGTCCACATAATCNGGCAGNCCGCCCACATTGTGGTGGCTCTTGATCACGGCGGCGTCTCCCGCCCCGGANTCAATGACGTCGGGATAAATGGTCCCCTGTGCTAAAAAGTCCACCGCGCCGATCTTCTTCGCTTCCTCCTCGAAAACCCGGATGAACTCCTCGCCGATNATCTTCCGCTTCCGCTCCGGCTCCGTGATCCCGGCCAGCTTGTCCAGGAACCGCGCCTCCGCGTCNACCCGGACAAAGTTCATGGCCCAGGGCTTAAAGGCTTCCTCCACCTCGTCGCCCTCNTTTTTCCGCATGAGNCCGTGNTCCACGAACACGCACGTCAGCTGCTNGCCCACAGCCTCCGCCAGCAGCGCGGCGCANACCGAGCTGTCCACGCCGCCCGACAGCGCCAGCAGCACCCGGCCNCNGCCCACCTTCTCCCGCACAGCNGCAATGGCAGTCCGCTTGTAGTCCTCCATNGTCCAGTCGCCCGTGGCCCCGCAGACCTCATAGAGGAAATTNCGGATCATTTTGATGCCGTTCTCCGTGTGGTTGACCTCCGGGTGATACTGCACCCCATAGAATCCCCGCTTNGNGTCGGCAATCGCCACATTGGGNCAGGCCTTTGANTGNGCCACCAGCNCAAACCCCNCGGGGACCTTCTCCATGTAGTCCCCGTGGCTCATCCAGCTGATCCCCTTNTCCGGCAGTCCCTTGAACAGCGGACATCCCGTATCATAGAAGGTCTCCGTCTTCCCGTATTCCCGCGCGGAATCATCCTGAGCGGCAGTCACCCGGCCGCCCAGNGTNTANGCGATNATCTGGCACCCATAGCAGATGCCCAGCACCGGNACGCCCAGCTCAAAAATNTCCGCGTCCACATGGGGGGAAGTCTCCAGGTAGACGGAGTTNGGCCCGCCGGTAAAGATGAACCCGATGGGGTTCATTTTTTTCAGCTCCTCCAACGGAGTGGTATAGGGCTTCACCTCNCAGTAAACCCCGCATTCACGGACNCGNCGGGCGATCAGCTGATTATACTGCCCGCCGAAGTCCAGGACAATGACCATTTGATGGGACATATAATNNATCCTCTCTTTTCCAGTCGTAANAATAAACCNGCAGCTGACNGNCTTANGCCTCGCCCCGGAANACGATCCCGTTTTCGTCGGCGCTCTCGATCACCGCCAGGGCNTGGTANTTGAGNCCCATATCCCGCAGCCGGTCNCCGCCGCCCTGGAAGCCCTTCTCCACNGCAATNCCGATGCCCTTCAGCTCGGCCCCGGCCTGACTGACCAGGTCGCACAGGCCCCGNACCGCCTCNCCGTTGGCCATNAAGTCGTCAATGATCAGCACCTTGTCGNNGGCGTTCAGCCACTCCTTGCTGAGNATCTGCGTAACCTTTTTCTTGTAGGTATANGAGAAGATCTCGCTCTGATACAGACCGCCCTCGATGTTGTCGCTCTTGGCCTTCTTGGCAAAGACCATGGGNACGCCGTACTTCTGGGCGCAGATGGTAGCCAGGGCAATACCGCTGGCCTCGGCGGTGAGCACCATGGTGATGTCCTTGACGTCAAAATAGCTGGCGAACTCGTCCGCNATATGTTCCATCAACGTCACGTCNACCCGGTGATTGAGGAAGCCGTCCACCTTGATGATGTTGCCGGGCAGCACCTTGCCCTCNCTGCGGATNCGATCCTGTAATTCCTGCATCGTTCTTCCCATCCTTTCAAAGTTATGTACGTGNTTGACGCACTCCGCGCCTGTTGGANCTATTATGCCAAGAATTTCATTCGCTGGCAAGTGGAGAAATGGACAAACTTGTACTTTTTTGTCCATGTCTTTCTGACAAAGACCGCTTTTGCACGAAAACCGTCCCCGGGNCANCGTATCCCGGAGGCGGTTTNCCATTCTCACATATCNCTGAGGCANTCCTTNTTCTTCATAAAATACTCCACNCCGGAGTAGATCGTGGTCACCACGATCACGCCCACGCAGACGGTATTCAGCACCGCCGGAATGGGCAGGAACATCAATACGATGCACACCATNGTGGAGGCNGTCTTCACCTTCCCGGACCACCCGGCGGCGATGACCCGTCCCTTGTCGCTGGCTACCATCCGCAGTCCGCTGACGGCAAATTCCCGCACGATCACGATCAGCAGCGCCCANCCGGGCATCTGCCCGATNTCCACGAACCACAGCATAGCCGCCGTCACCAGCATCTTGTCNGCCAGGGGNTCGGCNAACTTNCCGAAATCGGTAATNAGGTTCCGTTTCCGCGCGATCTGGCCGTCCAGCATGTCGGTNAGACTGGCAANGATAAAGATAGCCAGCGCGATATAGGACGCAAAGGGTACGTCCAGGTACAAGACCAGCAAAAACGGCAGGATCAGCACGATCCGCAGNAAAGTCAGCTTATTCGGTAAATTCATNGTTCACATCCTCCTTTTCCAAAGCCAGTTTCCAGCTCTCCGGATATTTCTCCCGCATATACCGGGCCATCGCNGTATCCNNNCCCAGCAGNNNNTTTTCCAGGATCGTCTCCATCTCNGCCTCTCACGATCCANTGCCGCCTTTTTTCCGANACCTCCGGCCACCGCACGATCCTCATTGTCCCCAGCCGCNCCTCCTCCAGAAGNGCCNCGTACACGTCCGGGATCAGGATNTCCTCCTCCACGGCAACCTCNGTTGCCGACACATACTCGTTGGGGATCTGNGTNGTCTCCATCCCCTCCCGCCAGGAGCAGACATACAGCGACGCNGACTTNCCNCNGTACAGNTCCTCCAGCGCNCCGGGAAAATACTCCTCGTANTAGAGTTCCTTCTCCCTCGTATACCCATAGGTATACTCAAAGTGCTTCACTCCATANAGCAGCGCCATAGGCTTCAACGCCGTNAANCACACCTGTCTCGGTTTCCCNAAAAATTCCGTCANACTGGGCTTCAAAACCGTCAGCCCCGCCGTTGGNGAAACATGNTACANTNTCATCCCGTCACTCCACCAACTCTCCCGTCAGCTCCCCGTCCATGACCCCGGTGATCCTGACCCGGACNAAGGTTCCCGCCTCCGGCTCACCCTCGGCAGTAAAATAAATCTTCCCATCAATATCCGGGCTTTCCGCCCAGCTCCGGCCCACATANCTCATNGACTGNCCGTCGAANCCTTCACAGAGNACTTCCAGNATCTCCCCCTGCATCTCCTCGTTCCACTCGTCCATGATCCGGGACTGGATGTCCACCACCANCTCNGCCCTTCTCTCGGCCTCCTCNGTGTCCACCCGCTCCATTTTCGCCGCCGGGGTCCCNTCCTCNGGGGAGTAGGGGAANACNCCCGCCCGCAGCATNCNCTGGTCCCACAGGAACNGGCACAGCTCCTCNAATTCNTCCTCGCCTTCCCCCGGCANTCCNGTAATAAGGCTGGTCCGCAGNACCAGNCCGGGAATCCTCTCCCGCAGCTTGTCCAGCAGNTCCTCGATGTANGCCTTATCCCCCCGCCGGTTCATCCGCCGCAGGATTTCATCGTTGCAGTGCTGNAGCGGAATATCCAGATANTTNAGNATNTTCGGTTCCCGCGCGATCACGTCAATGAGTTCATCATCCATCTGATCCGGGTACAGNTAGTGNAGCCGNANCCAGTGGAAATCCANNTTNCACAGCTCCACCAGCAGCTCCGCCAGATGGTGCTTCCCATCCCAGTCGGTGCCGTACCGGGTAATATCCTGNGCCACGACGATNAGCTCTTTCACNCCNCGTTCCGCNAGCCCCTTNGCTTCCTCCAGCACCTTTTCCATAGGCCGGCTGCGGTATTTCCCCCGCAGCTTGGGGATAATGCAGAACGCGCACCAGTTGTCGCACCCCTCCGCAATGCGGAGGTANGCATACCANCCCGGCGTNGTCAGCACCCGCCCNAANTCGTCCACCGGNGCNTTGATNTCGTCAAAATACCTGGGATGNTCTCCNCCCATCACGTCCTCCACAGCGGAGACGATATCCTTGTAGCTCCCGGTGCCCAGGATGCCGTCCACCTCCGGCAGCTCCGTGGGCACATCTTCCGCGTACCGCTGGGTCATGCAGCCGGTAACAAGGATTTTTTTGATTTTCCCCTGGGCCTTCAACTGTCCCATTTGCAGGATGTTCCCAATGGCCTCCTCATTGGCGGAGGANAGGAACCCACAGGTGTTGATGANCACCACGTCCGCCCCCTCCGGGGCCGGACACAGGGTATGTCCCGCCTGACGGCAGAGGTCCATCATCTGCTCGCAGTTGACTACGTTTTTCGCGCAGCCCANNGAGATAAAATGCAGNTTATATGGCATAGAAGCCTNCTTTCTTTGCCGCCGCTNCGCGGCGGCAAGGNNAATNNNTTCTCGAATTGGCCCGGGGCTACGCGCCCCGGACGGGCGCCTTCTTTTGTCGCGCGACAAAAGAAGGCAAAAACGCGCTTAAACCTACGGTTTAAGAATCCCTCATTTTATTACGGGGGAAATTTGTTTTTTGCGCTGATCCTCCAGTCCGTCCGGTCTACCGGACTGCGGGCGGGGGTTCGCCTGCCCTGCGTCTCCTTCAGGATGTTGTTTTAGCCCCTACCGTTTTAACACGAGGGGAGCTCCCGGGGTGCCGCTTAGCTGAAAATCCCACGCCGCCGGACCTCCTCCAGCAAATACGGCTGAATATCCGGATACGTCCAATTCTCCTCCGGCAGCTCCTCCAATAACACGATCTTCTCGATCTCGCTATGTAACTCCTCTTCAAAGGCCGAAATCTCCGCTGCATACAGCCCGCCGAAAGACTCCTCTGCGTCATCCCGCAGCACAGAATACACACACACCGGCCGGATAGAAAACTCCACCGCCCCGGTTTCCTCATAAAGTTCCCTCCGTGCAGTCTGTTCCACCGTTTCTCCCACCTCCCGATGCCCTCCGGGAACCTCCAGCGTATTCCGCTCCCTATGCTTGCAGAGCACCCATTTCCCGTCAGCCCGAGCAATAATCACCGCGAATTTCAGCAGTGAATCATCAACCTCATCATAGAATTTCACTCCGGTTACCATTCTTCTCCATCTTCCTCCATTTCCGCATACCGCCCCATAGCGGCTTTCACGTCCCCCCAGCCGAATCCGCGCCGCATCAGCGCATCGCTGACCCGCTTCTTCTCCCTGGGATCGGACAAATTCCCTTTACACTTCTTCTGAATCAACTGCTCCAGAATCTCCGCCGCCTCCGGCATCTCCTCCAGCGCTTCGTCCCACAGCACCCGGTCCACGCCTCTCCGGCGCAGCTCCTCCTTCACCCGGGCGGGCCCGTAGCCCTTTCCACCGTAGTGCCTGACCAGCGCCGCAGCATACCCGGCGTCGTCAACGGCCCCGATGTCCTCCAGCCACTCAACCGCCGCCTGTGCATCGTCCTCGTCATTACCCTTCTGAATGAGCCGTTTGGTCAGTTCCTTCTTTGACAACGCCCGGCTCCCGATCATATTCGCCGCCGCAGCCTTAGCGGAAGACTTTTTGACGGAAGCCCTCACCGCCTCCAGCGTCTCCCCCTCCAGCTCCATCCCGGCCCTCAATCCGAACCTGAGCAATTCCTCCTCCGTCACCCGCAGAATGTCCCCATTCTCCAGCCTGACCAGGAACCGCCCCTTCTTCCGTTCAGATTTCTTTACTTCCTCAATCCGCATTAAATCCAGCTTTCATCCACTTCTCGTTTTTTATCCCGGTTCATGAGACAGCCTACCACATCCTGCACCGGCTGCCTCTCATACAGCACCCGGTACGCACTCTGGCAGATAGGCATTTCCACGCCCGCCTTCTCCGCCAGCTGGTGGGCGCTGAGCGCGGCGTAGTAACCCTCCACCGTGGCCCCCACCTCTTTCATAGCCTCCTGGACAGATTTCCCCTGCCCGATCAGGATCCCGCACCGCCGGTTCCTTGAGTGCATGGACGTACAGGTCACGATCAGATCGCCCATCCCGGACAATCCCGCGAACGTCTCCTTCTTCCCGCCCAGGGCAACCCCCAGCCGGGCCATTTCGGTCATACCTCTGGTCATCAGCAACGCCTTGGTGTTGTCGCCCAACCCCATGCCGTCACTGATGCCGCAGCACAGCGCCAGCACATTTTTCAGCGCCGCCCCCAGCTCCACCCCCAGCACGTCGCTGTTGGTATAAACCCGGAACCTGGGGCTCATGAACACATCCTGCACCAATTCCGCTGCCGCTTGATCGTGGGATGCCGCCACCACGCCTGTAGGCACTCTGCGTCCCACTTCCTCAGCATGGGACGGCCCGGAGAGTGCCACGACTCTCCCCTTGCCGCCCAGTTCCTCCTCAATGATCTGGGTCAGGCACAAAGCAGTATCCTTCTCAATGCCCTTGGCCACGGAGACCACCAAAGTGTCCTCCCGCAGCAGGGGCGCGGCCTTCCGGGCCGTTTCCCGGACGGCGAAGGACGGCGTTGCCATCACCACCAGCTCGCTGTCCGCCACTACGTCCATGCTGGTCGTGATCTTCAGCTCCTCCGGCAGGGGCACGCCCTTGAGCATGGGGTTCTCCCGAGTCTCCCGCAGGACCTGGGCCTCCTTCTCCAGGAAGGACCACAGCGTCACGTCGTTTCCATTGTCCAGCAGCAGGATTGCCAGAGCGGTGCCCCAGCCGCCGCTGCCCAGTACAGTGATCTTCATAATGAAAATACCTCCTAGTTTGTCTTCTTATGCAGGGAGAACTTGCTCTCCGTCCCCGTCAGCAGCCTCTTGATGTTGGCCCGGTGCTGCCACAAAATCAGTCCACCAATAATGAACGCCAGCACCACAATAACCACATTAGGATAGCAGTACCACGTAATAAACGGAAAGCTCCCCCCGGCCCACACGGACCCCAGAGACACGTACTTCGTCAGCACCGCCAGGATAAGGAACCCGCCCCAGACCACCAGCGCGACCCGCCAGTCGATCAGAAACACCGCCGCGCCGCCGGAGAGGATACCCTTGCCGCCCTTGAAATGGAACATGCAAGGGAACATATGCCCCAGCAGACAGAACAGCGCCGCCCAGTACTGGGAAAAGGTAGTCCCCCCCAGCATCATTCCGCCGATCACCAGGGCAATAATCGCCTTGAGCACGTCCGTCAGGATCACCACCAGCGTCAGCGGCCCGCCGAAAGTACGGTAAAAGTTGGTCAACCCCGCGTTGCCGCTCCCATGATTACGCACATCGTCCCGCAAAATATACTTCGAAACAATGACCGCCCCATTAAAGCAGCCGCAGAGATAGGTGATCACCGCCACCGGCAGCAGCATTACCACAAAATAGCGCACCCAATCCATGAAACTTACAGGCATGATCTCATCAATCCTCCTTATCGCCCTTCTGGCGGATGGTCATTTTAATAGGTGTTCCCTCCAACCCAAATACTGTGCGTATTTGATTCTCCAAATATCGCTGGTAGGAGAAGTGGAACAGCCTCGCGTCATTGCAGAAGCAGATGAAGTGGGGCGGCTTCACCCCCGCCTGGGTCATATAGTAGATCTTGAGCCTCCGCCCCTTGTCCGTCGGCGGCTGCACTCTCGTCTGCGCGTCCGCCAATACAGAGTTGAGCATCCCGGTGGTGATCCGCGTCGCCGCCTGATTGTTCACGTACTGGATCAGCTCAAACAGCCTGTCCACCCTCTGCCCGGTCATAGCGGAGATAAACAGAATCGGCGCGTAGGTCATATAGCTGAGATCCCGCCGGACCTCCTCCCGCATCTTGTCCATGGTCTTGCCGTCTTTTTCGATCAGATCCCACTTGTTGACCACAATAATGCTGGCCTTCCCCGCCTCGTGGGCCATTCCGGCAACTTTCGTGTCCTGCTCCGTGACCCCCTCCTGAGCGTCAATCAGGATAAGGCACACGTCCGCCCGCTCGATCGCCATCTGCGCTCTCAGAACGCTGTACCGCTCAATGCTCTCGTCCACCTTGGACTTTTTCCGCATCCCGGCGGTGTCAATAAAGACGTACTTCCCTGTCTCATTTTCAAAATAGCTGTCAATAGCATCCCGGGTCGTTCCCGCCATATCGCTGACGATAGTCCTCTGCTGGCCCAGAATCTTGTTGGTCAACGAGGATTTCCCCACATTGGGCTTCCCGATGATGGCAACCTGAATCCGGTCGTCGTCCTCCTCGTCCCCGCCCTCTGGCGGGAAGTACTTCACGCACTCGTCCAGCAGGTCCCCCGTTCCATGTCCGTGGACTGCGGATACGGCGATAGGATCGCCCAGCCCCAAATTATAGAACTCATAGAAATCCGGGTCCACCGCCCCGGTGGAGTCCATTTTATTCACCGCCAGGACGATAGGCTTTCCGCTTCTTTGCAGCATACTCGCCACCTCCTGGTCGGAGGCGGTCAGTCCCGTCTTGATGTCGGTCAGAAAGACGATCACATCCGCGTGGTCGATGGCCAGCAGCGCCTGCTCCCGCATGAAGGTCAGGATTTCGCTGTCGGTTCTGGGTTCAATTCCCCCGGTGTCGATGAGGGTGAATTTTCTCCCGTTCCAGTCGGACTCGCCGTAGATTCTGTCCCGGGTGACCCCGGGGGTGTCCTCGACGATGGATATTCTTTGCCCGATCAATTTGTTGAACAAGGCTGATTTTCCAACGTTGGGTCTTCCAACGATGGCAACAATGGGTTTTGGCATAGTAGTAAACTCCTTATCTGCCGCCGCTGCGCGGCGGCACCTGCTTCCAATCTTGATTTACCTCCGGGCTTCCGCGCCCGGACGACGGCCTTCTTTTTGTGTGGACAAAAAGAAGGCAAAAAGCCACTTAAACCTACGGTTTAAGAATCCCTCATTATTACGAGGGGGATTTATTTTTGCGCTGATTCTCCAGTCCGTCCGGTCTGAATCGGATTTGGTAGCGGTTTCGCCTGCCCTACGTCTGCTTTAGGATGCAGAATCGGCCCCTACCGTATTGCTTCGGGTTCTCCCGGGGGTGGTATTCTGATGCCTGCTTCATCTATCGCCGGACTGTGTAGGGGCGCACATTGTGCGCCCGCTTCTGAAAGGCATATCCGCGCTATCTGGACTGCACCCGTAGGGCGTGACGACTCAGCGCGCCATCCCGTAGGGGCGGATATCATCCGCCCGCCTCCAAAGGGCATATACGCCCTATTTCTGATGCACCTCCGGGTCCTCCGTCCTCCCCAGCAGATAATCGACGGAACACCCCAGATAATCGGCAATCAGCACCAGCTTGCTGGAATAAATATTGGAGGACGGCTTTTTCTTCCACTGACTGAACAAACTCATTGAAATCCCGGTATCTCTGGCAACCCGATATTCCGTATACCCATACTCCTTAATGATTTGCAGAACTCGCTCTGAATGTTCCATGGTTACCTCACAAACTATCTCAAATATTTAGACTCAAATTCTTGACTGATTGAAAATTTTGATATATAATCAAAGGGACTTAATTTATAGGAGGTCCACCCCCATGACCGACATCTTAAAAGAGCTCTACGAGCAGCGCTTCTATACCAACTGGCAGGCCACACCGGAATACCGGGAGCTGGCCGACAAAGAGGCCGCTCTATGGGAGCAGGTCAAACCCCTCATCGGCCGGAAAGTCATCGACCAGATCCAAGACAGCCACTCCGACATCAACTATCAAACCAACTACGAATGGTTCCGCGAAGGCTTCCGCCTTGGCGCAAGCCTGATTCTGGAGCTGCTGTGAAACCAAAATGTTTCACGTGAAACATTTGTTCTGAATCATTTCCTCCCCAGCATGGCGTCCAGCAGATCGAACCCGTCCTGCTCCACCACCGTGACCGGCACGCTAAGTTCCCTCTCCACATCGGACACATGGAGGTCATCCAAAAATACATCCCCCCCATGCCGTAGCATGTTAACCGGGATCAACAGCCTCCCGCCCAGCTCTTTTCCTTTCAGCTGTGCGATCAAATCCTGCCCGGTAATCAGCCCCGCTACGTCGATGGTATGTCCAAAGAAGTCATTCCGGATAGCGATGACCTGCCCGCTCACGCCAAGATCCTTCTCCGCTTTGTCCGCCAGCTCCTGCAAAAACGGTCTCGCGCTGACCCCGGTGGCGATGGTGTAGGGGGAAACCTTCTCCGTTCCATCCTCCAGCCTTAAACCGGCCTCGAACTCACTGATGAGGCTCCGCAGCATCCCCACGCCGTTCTCAATCTGAACGTAGTCCTCGTAATAATCCTCCTCCGGCAGTTCCCTTTCCGCCCGGATATAGAGCTCGTCCGAGCAGAAGAACATCCGCGTCCCGAACCGCTCCAGACATTTCTCCCCAAAAGCGTTCACCTGGTCGATGACCTGTCCCGCCAGCGCCTTGTCTACCGGCCGGAGTTTAGACAGTCCCTCCCGATATTTCGTCAGCCCCACCGGCACGACAGAGCAGCTGGCAAAACCCCAGCTTGCCATGTCCTCCATAGTCTTTTGAAGCTGTTCCCCATCGTTGTACCCGGGACATAGAACAATCTGCCCGTTCATGACAATCCCCGCCTGCCCAAACCGCCTCATAGCCTCCAGGCTCTCGCCCCCGGCCTTGTTTCCCAGCAGGATAGACCGCAGCTTCGGGTCCGTAGCATGAACGGAGACGTTGATGGGACTGATCCTCAGATCAATGATCCGCTGAATCTCCCGTGGTGACAGATTGGTCAGCGTAATATAGTTCCCCATAAGGAAGCTGAGCCGCGCGTCGTCGTCCTTGAAGTAGAGCGTATCCCTGCACCCCGGAGCCATCTGATCCACAAAGCAGAACAGACAGTGGTTAGAGCAAGGCCGTGGCTCGTCCATGAGGTACGTCTCGAAGTTGAGCCCCAGCTCCTCGGCCTCCGTTTTTTTCACCCTCACCGTCCGCCGGGAGCCATCGGGTTCTTCCAGCTCCACCTCCGGGTCAGGATCGTAGCCGAAGAACCGGTAGTCCAGCACGTCCTCCACCGCGTGGCCGCCAATGGAGATCAATTTTTCCCCCACCCGGACCCCGGCCCGTTCCGCCGGGGAACGGCGGTCGATGGATATAATGACAGTGCTCATAGGCCCCTCCCGGAAGTTGTTGTTCCTATCAGTATACTGTAAATTCTTCCCCATTTCAATATGAAATTCCGGCATTGGCAAAAATGCCGGGAGGGAAATGAATTTTCACGGCAGAGGGCTCAAATATGCACAATCCAGTGTAGGGGCGGATATTATCCGCCCGTTTCCAACGATACCCGCCGTGTTGTCGTGCGGGCGGATGATATCCGCCCCTACATCTGATTTCTTCGCCCTGGGAATCGCCACAATTCAAAAATTGATTTCCCTGAAAGCCGGTTCCTGATATAGACAGAAACCCGAATTTGTGGTAATATAAATTCCATCATTTCACCAAGGAGGGGATGCGCATGGCGCGGCTGGGAGAAAAGAGGTTGTTCCTGTTGGATATGGACGGAACGATCTATGTGGACGAGGACCTGTTCCCGGGGACCATTCCCTTTCTGGACGCCGTCCGCGCCGCAGGCGGACGGTATTTGTTTCTGACAAACAACTCCTCCCGTTCGGTGGACGCCTATATTGCAAAACTGGCGCGCATGGGCATCCCCTCCGTCCGGGAGGATTTTCTTACCTCCGTGGACGCGCTCATTGCCGACCTGGCCAAGCGTCCGCCTTACCATAAGTGCTACGCCTTCGGCACCCGCACTTTCCGCCAGCAGCTCTCGGAGGCGGGCATTCCCATTACAGATCATTTAGAGGACGATATCGACTGCCTGCTGATGGGCTTTGACACAGAACTTGTCTTCCAGAAGATCGAAGACGCCTGCATCCTCCTGAACCGGGGCGTGGACTATGTGGCCGCTAATCTGGACTGGGTGTGCCCAACCTGGTACGGGTCCGTGCCGGATGTAGGCAGCGTATGCGACATGCTGCGCCGGGCCACCGGACGGATGCCCCGTGTCATCGGCAAGCCAGAACCGGCCATGCTGCTGCTGGCTCTGGAGCGGACGGGATACCGGGCGGAGCAGGCGGTGATGGTAGGCGACCGGCTGTATACCGACATCGCCTCCGGCGTGAATGCGGGGATCGACACAGTTTTCGTCCTCTCCGGCGAGGGCACCCGTGCGGACGTGGAGGCGAGCGAAGCAAAGCCCACCTGGATTTTTGACGATATTTCCGCCTTGCAAAAGGCGTGGGAGGAGGTACGAATATGAAAGAAAACATTGAGACTGTCCGGCAATTCTACAACAGCGCACCGGAGCAGGAGTGGGTTCGTTTGGGTGACCGGCACCCGTTTGAGTTCATCCTGACCACCTGGATGATGGACAAATACATCCGCCCCGGCGATACGATCCTGGACATCGGCGGCGGCCCGGGACGCTACAGCATCCACTACGCGAAAAAGGGCTGCACCGCCACTCTTGTGGACCTGTCCGAGGGCAACGTAGACCTTGCCCGGAAAAAGGCGGAGGAGGAGAATGTCCCCCTGACCGCCTACGCCAAAAACTGCCTGGAACTGGACGAACTGAACCTTGGACAGTATGACCATGTATTCCTCATGGGGCCGCTATATCACCTGCTGGAGGAAGATGAGAGGGTCAAGGCAGTAGAAGCCGCCATAAAGCACCTCAAGCCTGGCGGAAAGCTGTATGTCGCTTACATCCTGCTGTTTGGCGGGGTGATTTACGACATGCAGAACGGAGGCAATGTTGTTCCGGATCATCGGAATCCCGGTTTGGCACCGGCGTTTGACGCGGTGGTGACAGGGGAAGACTTCCGCAACACGGCGGGCTTCACCCACTCCTATCTATGGCACTGGCGGAACGTCCTGCCTTTCATGGAGCAGTTCGGTCTGGAAAAGCTCCACTTCTTCGGCCAGGAGGGCATCATGTCCCCTGTTGAGCCGCAGATACTGGAGCGGGACAAGGAGGAGTTCGATCAGTGGGTGGAGCTGGCGAAGAAATATCTGGAGATCCCGGAACTGCTGGCGTTTTCCGAGCACGCTATGTATATCGGCCAAAAGCCGTCGAAATAGATGGCCTGTTTTATTTGATAAGAGAGAGGAAAAATCAATGAATGAAATGAAGCTCAACAACAAGCGCACCATCCTGGTGGGACTGGCGTTTCTGTCCATCTGCTCCTTCTGGCAGATGTACGACAACCTTGTGCCCCTGATCCTCAAGCAGACCTTCCAGCTGGATGAGTCCCTCACCGGCATCATCATGGCGGCGGACAACATCCTGGCTCTGTTCCTGCTGCCCCTGTTCGGGGCGCTCAGCGACAAGACCCACACAAAGCTGGGCAGCCGCACGCCCTACATCATCGGCGGCACCGCCGCTGCGGCTATCCTCATGAACCTGCTGCCCGTCCTGGACAACAGCTATTCCCAGGAGGCCGCGCCCTTCAAGCTGGTCAGCTTTGTTATCGTGCTGGGCCTGCTGCTGATCTCCATGGGGACCTACCGCTCCCCTGCCGTGGCCCTGATGCCCGACGTGACCCCCAAGCCCCTGCGGAGTAAGGCCAACGCTATCATCAACCTCATGGGCGCGGTAGGCGGCGTGATCTACCTGGGCATCAGCGCGGCTCTCTATCCCGCCTCCAAGACGCAGGGCGTGGACCATGTGGACTACCGGCCCCTGTTTATCATTGTGTCGGTTATCATGGTTGCCGCCGTTGCCATACTGCTGCTGACCATCCGGGAGCCGAAGCTGGTGGCGGAAAACCGGGCACTGGAGAAAAAGCACCCGGAGTGGAACCTGGCCGAGGACGACGGCAGCGGAAGCGAGACCCTGCCCTTGCCGGTAAAGAAAAGTCTTGGTTTCCTGCTGGCCTCCATTGCGCTGTGGTACGTGGGCTATAACGGCGTGACCACCTGGTTCTCCACCTATGTGGCCGAGGTCATGGGCGAGGGCCTGCGGGGCACCAATATCTGTCTGACCGTGGCAACCGTGGGCGCCATCGTGTCCTATATTCCCATTGGTGTGATCGCCTCCAAGGCGGGGCGCAAACGGACCATCATGGCAGGCGTGGTCCTGCTGGCCTCCTGCTTCCTGGCGGGATTCCTGCTGACCACCCACTCCTCCAGCATTACGCCGCTTATGTACGTGGCCTTCGCCCTGGTGGGGCTGGCCTGGGCGGCGATCAACGTCAACTCCCTGCCCATGGTAGTGGAGATGTGCAAGGGCAGCGACGTGGGTAAGTTCACTGGCTACTACTACACCGCTTCCATGACGGCGCAGGTCATTACCCCCGTCCTGGCGGGTACGCTGATGAAGAGTATCAGCTATCAGATCCTGTTCCCCTACGCGGCGTTCTTTGTGGCCATGAGTTTTGTCACCATGTGTTTCGTCCGCCACGGCGACAGCAAGGCCGAGGTCAAGAAGGGCCTGTCCGCGTTTGAGGATATGGACGATTAAGTCACATCCCGTAGGGGCGGATATCATCCGCCCGCACAATGACACGATAATGACGTTAGAACGGGCGGATGATATCCGCCCCTACGGAGGGAGATGCGTTTATGAAAGCAATCGCAAAGGCCGCTTTGGGCTGCATCGGCGCGGCAGGCGCGTGGTGTATGCTGCTCCAGCCCCGGATGGGTCAGCCCGGCTGGGAAGCGCTGGAGAATGCGCGCTATGCCCATCGGGGGCTCCACGATCTGAAGCAGGGCCGTCCGGAGAACTCCATGGCCGCCTTCCGGGCGGCGGTGGAGGGCGGCTTTGGCGCGGAGCTGGACGTACATCTGATGGCCGACGGAAAGCTGGCGGTGGTCCACGACAGCGACTTAAGCCGGGTCTGTGGGAAGAAGGTTTTTATCGAAGATCTGACCGCCGCGGATCTGAAGGACTATCCCCTCCAGGGCACTACGGAAACCATCCCGCTCTTTGAGGACGTGCTGGCTCTGTTCGAGGGCAAAACGCCCCTGGTGGTAGAGCTGAAGGTGGAGCGGGGCAATGCCAACGCTCTCACCGACGCCGCTATGGCGCTGCTGAGAAATTGGAACGGTACATACTGCGTGGAGTCCTTCCATCCCGGCGCGCTGCTGCGGCTGAAAGAAAAATACCCGGATGTGATCCGGGGGCAGCTCAGTCAGAACTTTTTGAAAAGCAGCGAGGTGGGCGGACTGTCCCTTCCGGTGCGGTTCCTGCTGACCAATCTGCTGACCACCGCTTTCACAAAGCCCGACTTCATCGCCTACAACTGTCTGGACCGGCAGAACGCCAGCCTGCGGCGGATGAAAAGGCTCTATGGCGTCCACGAGGTTGCCTGGACCGTGCGGGATCAGGGGACCATGGAGCGGCTGGAGGCGGAGGGCGTGCCGGTGATCTTCGAGAAGTTTGTGCCTTGAAAGTTGAAAGGATCGTGAGGGGGCAGCATATATGAAAAATTATACGCAGGTCTATGTAAAAAACAGTATAGAGGCAGCAGAAACATATTGCGAGGCATTTGGCGCGGAGATAACATTTGAGATCAAAAATAGCAGTGGTACTGCCTATGAACACTGTGAATTGTCCGTTAACGGCGAAGGATTTTTGGCAATAGGTGAAGCAAAAAATCCCTGTGATATATCTGTTGTTCATAAAATGAAATGGGAGACCATGACGTTTAATGTATTTGAGATGGGGACCGAAGAGAGCGTTCACCATGCGTTTGATGTTTTGCGCGATGGCGGCGTTGTGATCGAAGAAATTCACGAGCTGCCATGGAGCAAATGCTGCGCCACCGTGATCGATAAATACGGCGTATGCTGGTGGGTTTCCATTTAGCTGACAAAGTCAGGGAATTTCACCAGCCGCCCCCTACGCAAAACAAAAGGACCACCCGTGACGGGTGGTCCTTTTTGTTGTCTGGTTGGAATCAGCCTACCTTATTGAGCTTCAGCGTCATGGCGCTCTTTTTGTGAGCGGCATTGTTCTTGTGCAGAATGCCCTTGGCGGCGGCCTTGTCCACGGCCTTGACCGCGACCTTGTAAGCGCCCTCGGCCTCGGTGCGATTGCCATTTGCGGCAGCGGCCTCAAACTTCTTCACGGCGGTCTTCATCGCAGATCTCTCAGCCTTGTTGCGGGCATTGCGGGCCTCAGCCACCAGCACGCGCTTCTTAGCGGACTTGATATTCGGCAAACCAAACACCTCCTCCAATGGGGGCTATGGGGCGGCGGATACCTTCCCCATGCAGAATGATATTCTAACACGCTTCCCGGAAAATTGCAAGGGAAATTTTCAATTTTTTCTACCTTTTTTACATATTTCCCATTTGCCGCGGGAAAATAGAGGCAAAACCCCAGATTTTGTGTCTGGAGAAGCAAGGAGACGCAAATTATGCTGACGATCCGTACTGATCTGGCCAACGAGGCCCACCAGCTCTGGCAGGAGAAGGCCGGAAAGGCCACCCGGCTCCCCGGCGTCCTGGCCCGGGAGGAGGTGCTGGAGGGCTTTCCCCTCACCAGGGTAGAGGTCCTGGACGGAGAGGGCGAGGCCGCCCTGGGGAAGCCCCGGGGGGTCTATTTCACGCTGGATGTGTCCGGGCTGTGGCGGCGGGAGGCAGGGGTGTTTGACCGGGCGGCCCGGGCTGTGGCCGCGCTGCTCGCGCCCCTGCTGCCGGAGGAGGGGGCGGTGCTGGCGGCGGGACTGGGGAACGCCGCCATGACCCCCGACGCCCTGGGGCCCCGGGTGCTGGACCATCTGTTGGTGACCCGGCATCTGCGGGAGGTGCTGCCGGGGTTCCGCAGCGTGGCGGGCATCGGCGCGGGCGTGCTGGGCAGCACCGGCATGGAGGCGGCGGAGTGGATCCGGGGCGCGGCGGACCATGTGAAGCCGGCGGCGGTGGTGGTGGTGGACGCACTGGCGGCCCGGAGCCTGGACCGGCTGTGCTCCTCCATCCAGATCTCCGACACCGGGCTGATCCCCGGCAGCGGCGTGGGCAACCACCGGCTGGCCCTGAACCGGGAGGGGCTGGGGATGCCGGTGATCTCCGTGGGCGTGCCCACGGTGGTCAGCGTGGAGACGGCTGCCAGAGACCTGCTGGCCCAGGCGGGGGGAAATGAGGAGCGGCTGAGCGGGCTGGCGGGCCGGGGGCTGTTCGTGACGCCTGACAGTATCGACGCGAAGATCCGGGAGCTGGCCAAGATCGTGGGGTACGGTCTGGATCTGGCCCTCCAGCCGGGGCTGGAAATGGAGGACCTGGAGGCGCTGCTGGCGTGAGGATGGTATCTTTATGAAAGTTTCGTCCACCTACGATTTTGCACAGCCACATCGAGTGGCTGTGCAAAATTTAATTGTGCACAACCGCTCGATGCGGTTGCGCACAATCGCCAAAGGTGGCAGAGTCCAGGCGTTAGGCGGCCAATGGCCGCCCCAGCTGTCGGGCCGCCTGCGGCGGCCCACTAGGACAGCGTCCCTGGTCGCGCCTCGCAAGGCGCGAAATCCCCAGGCCGCGCCGCAAAAAATCCTTCGTCAATATCCAGAGGCGGCGCGGCCTAAGCGCATTTGCCGCAAGAGCGGCAAACAGCGCCGGGAGTTCCCATCAGCGCTCAATCCACATCTTTATCCTTTCTTAAACGATTTATCGCTTTTTTCATCGGCCAAACTTCTTGCTATTTCCTCAAAAAAAGACTATAATGCTGGAAAATGTTTCTTATGCAGGAGGACGCCGTTTTGAAAGAACGTTGGAAAGACTTTTTCCTGATGCAGCCCCGGCCCGACCCCGGCTGGACGCCGGGCCGGAAGGTAGCTTATTACGCATACCGCTGGGGTATGCTTTTTTGCGCGGGAGCGTGTATGGGGATGGCGCTGCTGGTGCTGGCCGTCGGCCCCTACTCCAAGGAGGTGCTGTTCGGCTATTTTCGCCATGCCTCCCTGCTGCTGCTCAACGCCGCCCCCACGGTGCTGCTGATTTTCCTGTTCTACGCTCTGACCGGCAACGCATGGAGCGCTTTTCTGGCTGGGGGCGGCATCGCCTTCGGCTTCAGTATAGGCAACTACTACAAGCTCCAGTTCCGGGACGACCCCCTCTACTTCGAGGACATGCTGATCCTCAATGAGGCCAAGGCGATGGCCTCCGGCGGACACTACGAGCTTTTTCTGGACAAGAAGATCCTGATCGCCATAGCCTGTCTGATCCTGGGGACGGTGCTCCTGCGATTCCTGGTCCCCGGCAGGAACAGGAACTGGCAGGGCCGGGTCATTTCCGCTGTGGCTGCCCTGGCCATTGCGGGGGCTCTGTCGCCGGTCTATCTGGACAACGCGCGGTACAACGCCATAGAGAATTTCGACGCCCTCAACCGCTGGAGCGCCACCCAGAACTACATCTCCCGGGGCTTTTTCTACCCCTTCTTCCACAGTATCAACGACTTTCTGGAGATCCCGCCGGAGGGCTACCGGGCCGGNNCGGCCAANGANCTGCTCTCCGGGTATTCGGACGCGGACATCCCNGANGACCGGAAAATCAACATCATCGGTCTGATGCGGGAGGCCTACGCCGACTTCTCCCAGTACGGCATCGAGGGACTGGACGTCAGCGGCTACGACGTCTATCANGCCCTGGAGGCGGAGAGCTACACCGGCAACCTGGTGACCAACATCTTCGCCGGGGGCACCGTGGACACGGAGNGGTGCTTCCTCACCGGCAACTATCAGCTGCGCAACTTCCGGGGCAACGCCAACTCCTATGTATGGTATCTGCGCAGCCAGGGGTATACCACGGAGGGCAGCCACCCCTACTACCAGTGGTTCTACAACCGGCTGAACATCAACGGATATCTGGGCTTTGAGCGCTACCGCTATCTGGAGGACGACTATGGGAAGATGACCAACGCCCCCTATCCGGAGGACTCCTATCTGCTGCCGGAGATCTACCGCGATTTCCAAAAATCCGTGGAGGCCGGNACGCCCTGCTTCTCCTTCTCCGTCAACGTCCAGAGCCACGGCCCCTACGCCANCTGGGACACCGGCGCGGAGCAGTANCTCACCGGGGACTACTCCGACGAGTGCAAAAACGCCATGAACANNTACATGTCCACCATNATGGAGACGGACCGGGAGCTNANGAAGCTTATCGACCAGCTGCGGGANGACCCCAACCCGGTGGTGCTGGTGACCTTNGGCGATCACCTGCCCTGGATGGGGGACGGCAACGCCTTNTANGAGGAGATGAACNTGGACATCGANGCGGGGACNGACGAGGGCTTTTTCCGCCACTACACCACCCGNTATCTGATCTGGGCCAACGACGCNGCNAAGGAGATNCTNGGCCACGANGTGCAGGGNGAGGGGCCGGANATCTCNCCCTGCTACCTGATGAANCTGGTGTTCGAGCAGCTGGGCTGGGAGGGCCCCGGCTTCATGCAGGCCATGGATGAGATGATGGAGGTGTTCCCCATCGCTACCACCACGGGCCGGACCATGACCGACGGNGTTCTGTCCGATGAAGTCCCGGCGGAGCGGACGGAGNTGTANCGGGATTTCCAGTATCTCCAGCACTATTGGCGNAATGANTTTNTGTATCAGGATCTGCTGAAATAGGCGCGGCCATCGNNNGCAGGNAGCAGCCGCGATTTGAAGACAGATTACCCTNTTTTTCCGGCGTCCGGCCNNNGGCCGGACGCCGGAGCACTAAATTCACAGTTTTTGTACACTTTTCCCCTTGTCAACNGCCGGAAACTGTGATATGGTTAGGGCACACGATAGAGGTCGCGGATGCGANGAACCAGCGGGAGCCGGCAGGCAGGGAGCGCTGGGGAGGCAAGTCCGCCGAATCCGCGGCGCGGGCGCGCGCTGTGGGTGGGGACGGGGAGAATATCTCCGTTACTGTCCGTGAAGCCTNNCGGCNTCNTGGTTGCGCTATCTGCTCGCATGAAACAGGACTTTCATGGCCGGTGGATACGTTCACCGGCCATTTTCGTGTATCAAANAGATGCTGGCGCATATTATTTCAAAATTTTCCAGGAGGAATGTACCAATGGATATCCGCAANCTGAAGGGCTCCATCGTNGCCCTGGTGACCCCCTTCCACGACGANGGNTCGGTGAACTTCGAGAAGGTTAAGGAGCTGACCGAGTGGCACATTGNGAACAAGACCGACGCTATNCTGGCCCTNGGCACCACCGGCGAGAGCTCCACCATGACCCANGAGGAGGACGANGCGGTGCTGCGCTGCGTCATCGAGACGGCGGCGGGCCGGGTGCCCGTCATNGCCGGCACCGGCTCCAACTCCACCCANACNATGCTGGANAAGAGCCTGCGGGCCGAGNANCTGGGGGCGGACGCTCTGCTGCTCATTACCCCCTATTACAACAAGGGCAACCCGGAGGGCATCTACCGCCANTTNACCGCCGTGGCCGACGCGGTGAAGATCCCCTGCATCCTCTACAACGTGCCGGGACGGACNGGNTGCTCCATCTCTGTNGAGAACGTGGANAAGCTCAGTAAGCACCCCAATATCTGCGGCATCAAGGAGGCCAGCGGGGANATGTCCTACGCCATGAAGATCGCCCACTGCATCGGGCCGGACTTCGCCCTCTGGTGCGGCAACGACGACATCACCATCCCCCTGCTGTCCATCGGCGGCAGCGGCGTGATCTCCGTGTGGGCCAACATCATGCCCCGGGAGTGCCACGACATGGTGATGGACTACCTGGANGGCCGCCGGGAGCAGGCCGCCGCCACGGCGGTGAAGNACCTGGNNCTGATGAACNGCCTNTTTATGGAGGTNAACCCCATTCCNGTNAAGACNGCNCTNAANCAGATGGGCAAGGACGTGGGNCCCTTCCGNCTGCCCCTGTGCGAGATGACGGANGCNCATCAGGCGCAGCTGCGTGAGCTGCTGGAGAAAGCGGGGCTGGTGGGATGAAAATTCTTCTGATCGGCCATGGCCGCATGGGCCNTCTGATCGAGCAGACCGCCCTGGCNAACGGCGACTCCATNGGCGGNNTNATTGATATCGGCAANCTGGGCGATTTGCAGACCATCGGNAAGGTGGCGGATATCGCCATCGACTTCTCNGCNCCCGCCGCGCTGCCCGCTGTGGCCCACTATGTGCGGCAGACCGGCACTCCCCTGCTCTCCGGCGTGACGGGGCTCAGCGAGGCGGAGCTGGCGATNTTCGACGATCTGGGNCACTANGCNCCGGTGATCCACTCCGCCAACTACTCCCTGGGCGTGGCGGTGTTCCGCAANGCCCTGGAGGANGTGGCNGGGACTCTGGAGGACTTCGACATCGANATNGTGGAGACCCACCACAACCAGAAGGCCGACGCCCCCAGCGGNACCGCCAAGCTCNTGCTGGACGCGGTGGACCCCCACCACAAGCGGACNCCGGTCTATGGCCGNCACGGCATCACCGGNCCCCGGGANAAGAAGGANATCGGGATGCACTCCCTCCGGGGCGGCACCGAGGCGGGCACCCATACTGTCAGCTTCTTCGGACCNGACGANGTGTTTGAGATCACCCACCGGGCGTCCTCCCGNCAGATTTTTGTCAACGGGGCGCTCCANGCGGCCAGAAGGCTTTATCAGATGCCNAAGGGGCGGTATGAATTGAAGGATATTCTGTTTGGAGGAAANTGATGAACGCACAGGANATCATCGCCTATATCGGCTCGGCGGAGAAAAAGACGCCGGTGAAGCTCTATNTCAACGAGAAGGAGNCCATNGANTACGGCTCCGCCCAGGTGTTCGGCGAGGGGCGCAGCAAGGTGGTCTTCGGGGACTGGCGGGAGCTGGGGCCCATTCTGGAGGANAANAAGGATAAGATCGCGGATCTGGTGATGGAGAGCGACCGGCGNAACAGCGCCATNCCCCTGCTGAANATGACGAACATCAACGCCCGCATNGAGCCCGGCGCTATNATCCGGGAGCAGGTGGAGATCGGCGACAACGCCGTCATNATGATGGGGGCTGTNATCAACATCGGGGCCGTCATCGGNGNGGGCACCATGATCGACATGGGGGCCNTTCTCGGCGGCCGGGCCACTGTGGGNAAGAACTGCCACATCGGGGCCGGGGCCGTGCTGGCCGGGGTCATCGAGCCCGCCAGCGCCACGCCGGTGATCGTCGAGGACGGCGTGCTGGTGGGAGCCAACGCGGTGGTCATCGAGGGNGTNCACGTGGGCAAAAACGCCGTGGTGGCCGCCGGGGCGGTNGTCATTGANGATGTNCCGGAAAACGCCGTGGTGGCCGGATGCCCCGCCCGGGTCATNAAGATGAAGGACGAGGGCACCACCNAGAAAACCGCTCTGGAGGCGGCGCTGCGGCAGCTGTAGCAGAGATCAAAAAGAGTCTCCGGCCCAGGCCGGAGACTCTTTCTGCGTGTCAAAAAAGATGCTGNGCATCTTTTTTGAATAGGTTTCGCTGCGCTCTGCGCCTCGGTTGTGCGCCCAAGGCGCACAATTCGACGCTCACTCCGCGCAAAGTGTTTTTCCCACGTACACGCCGCGGGAAAAACGATTNGATGTTATTTCGCCGCTNCGGCGGCGAAACTCCTGCGGAGGGCTTTTTCGACAGTCTGATGGCTCATACTTTTTCTTTCAAAAAAGTATGAGCCATATCTCGAAGCAAAGCGTGTTCCTGTTCGTTAAATGNCGGGGACAGTATCAATCAATCCCGGTGCCATCGAATTTCGGCGCGCGGCGGGCATGGGTGGCCTGCTCAAAGGCGTATGCCGCGCGGATCAGCAGCGGCTCGCTGAAGGGCCGTCCCACAAACGTAACGCCGAAAGGCATATTNTCCGAGGTATACCCAGCGGGAACAATAATGGAAGGATAGCCGGAAATCGGNGAACAGTCTGTAATACCGGGACAAATCAGGATATCCAGNCCGTGCTCGTCCATGATTTTTAAAATGCCTTCTTCCTGCGCTCCNCGCTGGCAGGCCGCTTTGTCCAGAATGTATTTGGGGTCTGTGCAGGTGCCGGAGGTGTTGTACTCCGCGTCCAGCAGAATGTCCATNCCGTACTTCAGACCCTCCCTGGAGTGGTCGCCATAGAAGTCGATCATCTCTTTCAGCGTACGGCATTTGAGGGCGGGATTGGTGGACAGGTAGGCATTCAGACACATTTTGAACTCATAGAGCAGGACGGAGTTGTCGCTGCGCAGATGGGGTAGGTTNGTGTCCTGGACAAGGCTTGCGCCGCAGCGCTCCATTGCCGCATAAGNTTTCTCTGCGATAGATTTCTGTTCTTCNCTGAAATCGTNATAATAGCCCCGGTTGATCCCCAGACGCAGGCCTCTGAGTCCATCCGCATCCAGGTAATCCGTATAATCCTGGGGGATATCCCGGCACCAGGTAGAAGGGTCCTCCTCATCCTCNCCAACAATGATGTTGAGCAGGGCGGCCGCGTCAGCGACAGTGCGGGTCATGGGGCCGGCGGTGTCCTGAGCGGTGCAGATGGGGATGATCCCGTGGCGGCTGACCAGTCCCCTGGTGGGCTTGATGCCNACGGTGCCGTTCATATGAGAGGGCCAGATAATGGAGCCATCCGTCTCTGTGCCGATGGCCAGGGCNCAGAGGTTGGCGGACATGGCCACGGCNGAGCCGGAGCTGCTGCCCCATACATCGCCCTCCGGGTTATAGGGATTGATCACCTGACCGCCCCGGGAGCTGTAGCCGTTTCGCATGTGATAGCTCATCCAGTTGGCCAGCTCCGTCATGTTAGTCTTGCCCATGATCACCAGACCGGCCTTGCGGAGCTTGGTGACGATAAAGGCGTCGTAGGGGGCAAAGTTGTCCGCCAAAGCCAGGGAACCGGCGGAGGTGCGCATTTTATCANGGGTGTTGATGTTGTCCTTGATGAGGATCGGAATGCCGTGGAGGGGGGAGCGGATCTTTCCCTTGGCCCGTTCCCGGTCCATGGCCTCCGCAATATAGAGGGCATCCGGGTTCAGCTCCAGGACGCTGTTGAGCATGGGGCCGGACTTGTCGATCCTGGCGATGCGCTCCATATAATTCAGAACCAGCTCACGTGAAGTCGTTTTACCGGTTTCCAACATGCCGCGGATGCCCGCGACGGTCAATTCTTCCATCTGGATCATCAATAGTACTCCCTTCTTACATCTGACCTGTCTCTGTCAAATAGATCCCCAGGAACATCTCCAGCGCGGCCAGCATCCCCTCCTCGTCAATACGGAAGCGGCTGTTGTGGAGCGGATAGACCGCGTCCAGCGCCGGATTGCGGATGCCCACCCGGAAAAACGCGCCGGGNACTTTTTGCAGATACCGGGAAAAATCTTCTCCCACCGGCGTCGGCTCAATGGTTTGCAGAGNCAGGCCCAATTTTTCGGCGGCGGCGNGGACGACCCCGGTCTCCCTGTCCGTATTGACCACCGGCGGATAGCCGTACTCATAGCGGAAATCCAGGTCCGCCCCATAGAAGGCCGCCGCGCCCTGCGCCGCCANGGCGATCTTTCCCCGGATCAGTTCCGCAGTCTCCGCCTCATAGGTACGCACGGTACCCTCCACGGACACCTGGCTGGGCAGAACATTGTACGCCTTGCCTCCGTGGATNTTGCAGACGCTGACTACGGCGGAGGACCGGGGCGGGACGAAACGGCTGATGATCGTGTTGATCTCTATGACAGCGGAGGCGGCGGACANCACCGTGTCCGGCGTCTCATCAGGCCGGGAGCCGTGGCCCCCGTTTCCTGTGAAGGTNATAAAAAAGCTGTCCGAGGCGGCCATGTATTTTCCGGGACAAACGCCTACGACGCCCGTGTCCAGCTCGTCGGACACATGAAAGCCGTAAATACGGTCTACGCCCTCCAGGCACCCCGCCTCGATCATAGGTTCCGCGCCGCCGGGNGGAAGCTCCTCGGCGTACTGGAAGATGAGAACCGCCTCGCCGCGAAGCCACGCCCTGTTCCGGTGCAGCGTNCGTGCCAGCCCCAGCAGGACGGCGGCATGGGCATCGTGGCCGCAGGCGTGCATTACGCCAGGATTCCGGGAGACATAGGGCAGCCCCGCCGGTTCCTGAATGGGAAGCGCGTCAAAATCGGCGCGAAAGGCAATGGNGGGGCCTGGCTGCTCCCCCGAGAGCCTGACAACAATNCCGTTTTGTCCGCATTTTGTAAAGGGNATGCCCTCCTGCTGGAGCTGCTGACAGATATAGGCGGCAGTTTCTTCCTCGTGAAAGGAGGTGCAGGGATGCTGGTGAATATATCTGCGGTTTTCCGCAACGTGGGGGAATTCCGCAGAAGCCGCACGTTTGATTTCCTTCCTCATATCGTCTCCTTCATTTTATCCGCGGGATAAGCAGACGCTTGTCCCGCGGATGGGCTGTTTTACCAAAGGGTCCGATTCTTCATTTCCCTGATAAGGATATAGAACAGCAGCGCGGCGGTGCCGCCCAGTCCGGCCATGACAAGATATATGATGGCGGCGAATACNCCCTGGGACATATACAGAACGGGTTCCATAAACGAAATTCTCCTTCCTTANTTTTTCCGGATGGCCTTGGTGACCTGGTCNTTAAGGGTGGACCATTTGAAGTCGTTGTCCGGCGCGATCTTTGAGCCTACGCTGATCACCACCATTCCGATGAGCGCGGAGGTCACCGGGGCAGCATAGGAGTGGATCGTAAAGTAGGCGACCAGGCCGCAGCCCACGCTGAGCAGCATAGCGGCCAGGACAGCTTTGCGGTTGACGTGTTTNTTGTATACGCCGAAGGCGATGGGCCAGATCGTGGCCGCCACGCCGGAGCCGGTGAGGTAGAGTACCTGATACATGCTTGCCGGCTGATTCCACACCAGCAGCACGGTGACAATAGACATAGCCACCATGGTATACTTGACATATTTGACCACCTGCTCGTCCGATGCCTCGGGNTGGAAAGCCCGGTGGTAGATATCCTGGACCAGCAGATTGGCGGAAGCGGTGAGGACAGAGCTGACCGTGGAGGCCAGGGCGCTGTAAATGATGATCAGCACCAGCACTGCCCCCAGGGGCCCCAGCAGCTTACTGACCACGATGGGGAACACCATGTTTACCTGGGGCACCACGTAGCCGTTGGCTACGGCGATGAAGGCCAGAGAACCGGCGATAATGGGAACGGTAGTCCAGATGATGCCGCTGAGGATGAAGGANCGGAAGGTGACCTTCTCCTGGGCGGCATAGATGCGCTGCCACCAGATATTGCTGTGGAAAATTTCTCCGCTGGCAAAGAGGAAGTTGGTGCCCAGATACATGATGCCCACGCTGGAAATAACGTTCATCAGTTCGGGCTTAGATGCCATGACGCCGGTATAGACATCGGCGGGGCTGAATTTCACAAANGCCAGCACGGCGGTCACCAAGAGCATGACCAGGATCAGCATCGCCATAATAAAATCGGTGGAAAGGATGGCCTTNAAGCCGCCCTTGATGGTGTAGATGGTGCACACCGTCATGATCAGCACCAGTCCCACATGGTAATCCACACCGGACAGGGCCTGGAGCAGGATGCCGCCTCCCATGGCCTGGGTCATGAGGAAGCCGGTGAAATACCAGGCGGAGATCAGCAGGAACACGATCCATACCGCNTTGCCGTAGCGGCAGCGGACAAAATCGCCGCTGGTGCAGCCGTTTGGCATGATCTTCTTAATGCGCAGTGCCAGAGGCGCAAAGATACACAGGCTCAGGCCGGCGGTGGCATAGCCGAAACAGGAGATAATGCCGATGGTATAGCCCTGCTCGGGGGCGGACATGGTAGTGTTGCTGGTGATCCAGGCGGCAAGCAGCGTAGCGGTGGACAGAGCCAGACCTACGTTTCGTCCGGCNTAGAGAAAATCATCGGAGTTTTTGCTCACCTTTTTGCCTACGAAGAAACCGAAGGACAGGAGCATGACAGAAATTGCGCCAACAATAACCAGCGCCAGCGGGGCAGAAATGAAAGTTTCCAAAAGTTATCCCTCCTTATTCAGTGCAGCGTGATGTGGTTTAAGACTGGTTGGATTCATCCTCCGCAAAGGGGTCTACGTCCTTGTACTTCTTGTTTCCATGGAGGATATACGCGACTAGACAGACCGTTGTAAATACCCCCAGACAAAAAATCAGGACTGCGGCAGAGTAGTTAACCATGAGTGTCTCCTCCTTTCCGATGACGGTGTAAAGACAGCGGGATTTTCACTGCCTTTTGGCTATTATAGCACGGCAATGAAATGTCCGAAAAATATAGAATGGATATAACGCCATATAAATATTCATATAGACTAGCTTCGGTCGGTCTGCTATAATGGGGTACATAGTATGCCCCTTAATAAAAGGATCAAGTCCTTTTATTTGAGAATTCATATAAAAACGGAGGACAGGCTGTCTGAATGGAGGGATGCGCTTTGACAATACAGCAGCTGATTTATGCGGTAGAGGCATATCGGTGNGGGTCTATTTCCCGGGCGGCGCAGAACCTCTTTATGGCCCAGCCAAATCTGAGCGCCGCCATCCGAGAGCTGGAATCAGAACTGGGCTCCCAGATTTTTCACAGGACGAGACAGGGCATCGAATGTACGGAGTTTGGGAAGGTCTTTATCAGCTACGCATCCGATATTATCACCCGCTTTGACCATCTGCAGAATATGTACAGAAGCGGCGGCCAGCAGACCTGCGTGCTGTCACTGATCACAGGCCGNTCNTCAGAGATCTGCATCAGCATGACAGAGTACGTCAATCGGCTGGTGGAGGATGGTCTGCCCTTCCGGATCAAATTCCAGGAGGACTCCAATTATAAGGTGGTCAGCAGCGTAGCCTCCGGAGANGCGGACATCGGCATCCTGCGGGCCAACACCCACGACGTGGATTTCTTCTTCAAAATGGCTGACAGCAAGGGGCTGCGGGTCANCGCGCTCCCGCCGCGGCCCTANGTTGTGCTGTTTTCCCAGGAGCATCCTTTGGCTAAGGAAAGCTATATTACACAGAAAATGCTCCGGCCATATACCGAAGTNGTGCATGGAGACTATGAAATGCCNATGTACCCCTTTTCCGACTACAAATACGGATCTTTCCAGCAAAGAGAAGAGGGGAAAAACGTGGTGTTTGTCTATGACCGGGGCACGCTGATGGATACGCTGGCCAATGTGAAGGGGAGCTATGTCTGGACGTGCAGCACCCACCCGATCCTCATGAAGACCTACCATCTGGTAGAGCGCCGGTGCGATGCGCCGCCGGTACAGGGAATTGACGCGGTGGTCATCAACAAAAAGAANCATATTACCCAGGNAATGCAGGAATTTGTGAACCTGCTGCTGGAGAAATGCGGAGTGCCGCCTTTAGGAAAGAAAAGGGGCAGCAAGCGGTAAACGAATGCCCGGCACCGNGGCGGGCGCCACGAAAAAACGTCCTGGAGGCGGNGCTGGGGCAGTTATAAGTGCTGATCCCGNCGGGAGGATGATGTGATGAAAGAGAACAANTACGACGACGANGTCTTTTTCCANAAATACAGCGAAATGCTCCGCTCGCANAAGGGCCTNGCCGGGGCGGGNGAGTGGCGGGAGCTGCAAAAGCTCCTGCCGGACTTCTCNGGACGGCGGGTCCTGGACCTGGGNTGCGGCTACGGGTGGCACTGCAAGTACGCGGCGGACCACGGGGCGGCNTATGTNCTGGGGACNGANATCTCCGAAAGGATGCTGGAACGGGCCNGGGCCCTGAACAGCGGGGCNGGNATNGAGTACCGNCGGGCNGCTATGGAGGATCTGGCATTTTCGGAGGGGACGTTTGACGTGGTGCTCAGCTCGTTGGCGTTCCACTATGTGCGGGANTTTGGGCAGCTGGNGNGGAACATCGGCTCCTGGCTGAAAAGCGGGGGNGCNTTNGTCTTCTCCGTGGAGCACCCGGTCTTTACCGCCCGGGGCAGTCAGGACTGGTACTATGGAGNGAACGGAGAGATCCTCCATTTCCCGGTGGACAACTACTATATAGAGGGGCCGCGGGANGCGGTCTTCCTGGGGGAGCATGTCACCAAGTACCACCGCACCCTGACCACCTATCTGGANGCCCTGCTGCAAAGCGGCTTNNNNATNGAGCGGGTGGTAGAGCCTCCGCCGCCGGAGGACATGCTGGATCTCCCCGGTATGCGGGACGAGCTGCGGCGGCCTATGATGCTGCTGGCAGCGGCAAGGAAAGTGTAGGTATCAAGAGATGGACGCAAAAGAAAATGCAGTNGCCCGGCGGGACGGCGCGGTGGATCTGGTAAAGTGTCTGGCAATCTGCGCGGTGCTCTTTATCCACTGCNGTTCCGGTCATTTCGGGAANTATGAGGTGGGCAGCAACCGCTGGCTGGCGGCGGCGTTCTATGGCAGCGTCAGCCGGTGGGCGGTGCCGGCGTTTCTGATGTGCAGCGGTGCGCTGATGAACGANCCGAACAAGGATATANCCCTGAAAAAGCTGTTTTCCCGGTACATCCTGCGCTTTGTGGCGGCGNTGGCGGCNTGGGCGGNATTTTATGAGNTNTTCCGTATGTTCACNCTGCGGGGATCGGCCCCNGTGGGGACNCTTTTGCGGNACGCGGNCTCCAATCTGTTCTANGGGACCACGTATTACCACCTNTATTATTTCTGGTTCGTTTTTGTTCTGTATCTGACGCTGCCCCTGACCCGGCTGGTGGTCCGGTATGCCTCCGAGGCGGAGATGCGCTATCTGCTGGCGATCTGGTTCCTCTCCGGCGGGGTGCTCCGGACATTCCAATACTTCTGGCCCCTNAACCGGATGAAAACTTCTCTGATGTANCTCTCCATATCCAGGGAAGTCCTCTGNCTGGGNCTGGGGCTCCTGGGNTGGTACATGCGNGTTCACCCTCCCAAGANGTGTGTGGGCGGGATTTTGCTGTTCGCGGCGGGNTTTGCTGTGACCATGGGNGCGACCTGCCTGCGCAGTATCCGNAGCGGCGCGCTGGANCANATGTTTCTGGACGGCTTNGGGCTGTTTGCGCTGATGATGGCGGTCGGTGTGTTCCGGGTCTGCCAGTGGNNTGCGGGGCGGTGGNCCCAAACGCCAAAGGTTGTCTCCTTTGTGTCGGGGGCGTCCTTCTGCGTATACTTGATCCACCCCTTTTTCCAGTATCTGGCCGTGCCGGGACGCTTTCTTGCCATGCCGGTATATTGGGCCGTGCCGCTCCAGGTGGCGGCGCTGCTGGCGCTGAGTCTCGCGGCATATCTGGTCCTCCGGCGCATCCCGCTGGTGAAGCGGTGGCTTATTTGANGGGTTNCNTGTGGGTTATATAAAANGGGCGGCTCCGTAGGAGCCGTCCCTTTTCGNGGTTTTGATATTTTAGTGNAANATCAGTCAGNGCCCAAACGTGTGANCATNCCGCCGATGTAGTCGCTGTCGATGACGCTGAACCGGTCCTCCGGGGGGTAAAGACAGCCGCCGTAGTAGATAGAGCGGTTGTTGCTGACGGAGGTGTCGCTGAGATGCTTGTGGGCGGCCAGATGGATCTGGCGGCAGCCGGTCTCGGCGATGATNCGGTCCATGTTCCGCGCGGTNATGCCCGCGCCGGGGAGGANCTGGATGCGGCCNGCNGCGTACTCGATCATCTCNCGGACGGTNGCCGTGCCCAGGGACACGTCCGGCTCCTGGCCGCTGGTGAGGACGCGGGTGANGCCCAGATCNATCAGTGCGTCCAGGGTCTCCCGCCAGTCGGGGACNACGTCGATGGCNCGGTGGAACACCGCCTCCTTCCCCGCCTGGAGGGCGATGTCCGCCAGGACGCGGGTGCGCTCCCGGTCCAGCGTGCCGTCCGGATGGAGAAAGCCGAAGACCAGNCCGTCCGCGCCGTGGCTGAGCAGCAGCTTCGCGTCCTCCACCGCCGTGGCGAACTCCGCCTCGGTNTAGCAGAAGCCNCCCTCCCGGGGACGGACCATGGTCATGATCTTCATCCCGGTCTCCCGCTTGGCCACGATCAGTTCCCCCAGGGTGGGGGTCAGACCGCCGTGGAACAGGTCGCTGTTCAGCTCNACCCGGTCCGCCCCGGCCNTGTGNGCCTGGATCACATCGTCCGCGCTGCCGCAGCAGACTTCCAATAATACACGACTCATATGATATACCCCCTGTCNGTTCATTTGGNTTGATTATAATGTTTTTGCCGGAGCCTGTCAAGGAGGGCTTGCCAGCGGCGGAAACCGCCGGTATAATNGGNNTGAANANAGAAAAAGGNGGCAGNNCNATGGCCTATCAATTTTCCCGGGAGGACTACCNGCGCCGCATGGCCTGGTACACCNACGCCCGGTTCGGCATGTTTATCCACTGGGGGCTGTACGCCATTCCGGCCAGAGGNGANTGGGTGCGCAGCGTGGAGCGCATCCCCAGCGAGGACTACGNTCCCTATATGCNGGAATTCAACCCCCGGCACTGCGACATGCGGGAGTGGATGGCGGCGGCAAAAGCGGCGGGAATGCGCTACGTGGTCCTCACCGCNAAGCANCACGACGGGTTCTGTCTCTTTGACAGCGCNNATACGGATTTCAANTCCACCAACAGNCCCGCCGGGCGGGATTTTGTCCGGGAATACGTGGACGCGGCCCGGGAGTTCGGGCTGAAGGTNGGGCTGTACTTCTCNCTCATNGACTGGCGGCACCCGGACTTCCCCCACTACGGAGACCGGCAGCACCCCATGCGGGACGATCCCGCCTATGGCAANGNGGGCCGGGATTTTGACCGCTATCTGGACTACCTCCACGCCCAGGTCCGGGAGCTCTGCACCAANTACGGCANGCTNGACATCCTGTGGTTCGACTTCTCCTACGACGATCTGCGNGGCGAGGCGTGGCGGGGGACGGAGCTGATNAANATGGTCCGCTCCCTCCAGCCGGANGTNATCATCGANAACCGCCTGGAGGTCAGCGGGGAGGGCTTCGGGTCCCTGGCGGAATGCAAACCCACGCCNTATCACGGGGANTTNGTCAGCCCCGAGCAGATCATCCCGCCCANTGGCCTGCGGGACGCAGAGGGCAGGCCNCTGGTNTGGGAGAGCTGNGTGACCATGAANAACCANTGGGGCTACTGNGCCNCAGACCACTATTATAAAAGCGCCCCCATGCTGGTGAAAAAGCTGGTGGAATGCGTCAGCAAGGGNGGCAATCTGCTGCTGAATGTGGGCCCCGACGCCCAGGGNCGNTTNCCGCNGNANTCNCNNNAAATCNTGGCGGANATNGGNCGGTGGATGGACGATAACGGGGAGAGCGTCTATGGCTGCGGNCCGTCCGGGCTGGAGAANCCGGAGTACGGCAGGATCACCCGGAANGGNGACACGCTGTACNGGCATATCTTTGAAAATNCGCTGGGGCCGCTGCCCTTGTTTGGCTTGAAGCGGGAGCAGATCCAGGCTATCCGCCGNCTGGCGGACGGCAGCGAGGTGCCCCTGTCCACCAGCTGGGTCCACAGCGACTATCCGGACATCGTNTTCGCNGATNTGGGGCCNGACCCGGNGCTGCCNGACCCGGTGGANACGGTGCTGGAGGTGCGGNTGAAGCCCGGNAGNCTGCCNGAATGNAANTGAGGNGAAGATCATGAGCGATGTATCGTTTGTCCGGGCGGACTGGGCGCGGATCATGGATGGGCTGNCNGGAGAGCGGCGGCNGGCTATGGANTTTNTGTACNTNANNCTGCCGGAGAGCGATNTGGACTGTTACCCGGCGGAGCTGTTCCTGCGCTTTGCGGANCACGCTTTGANGCTGCGGGANACNGNCCCCTGGTGNNGGNCNCTGGACTGGGANATTTTTGCCCACTACGTCCTCTTTCCGAGGGTGAACGACGAGGATNTGTCCTTCCACCGGGNNATTTTNTANNANGCCCTATGGCCCAGGGTGAAGAACCTTCCCACCGTGGAGGCGCGGGTGCTGGAGGTTAACTGCTGGTGCCATGAGCACGCCTCCTATCAGGCCCAGGATGAGCGTACCGCCTCGCCCCTCACCGTCTTCCGCTGCGGCAGCGGGCGGTGCGGGGAGGAATCGGCTTTTCTGGTCTCCGCCCTGCGGAGCGTGGGCATCCCCGCCCGGCAGGTCTACGCTCCCCGCTGGTCTCACTGCGACGACAACCACGCCTGGGTGGAGGCCCTGTGCGGGGATACGTGGCGGTTTCTGGGGGCCTGTGAGCCGGAGCCGGTGCTGGACCGGGGGTGGTTTATCACCGCCGCGTCGCGGGCCATGCTGATCCACAGCAGGATTTTCGGCCAGGGAAGCTCGCCGCTCCACGGGGAATGCCTGGGGCGGGAGGGGGCGGTCACATGGTTCAACCAGACCGCCCGGTACGCCCGGACGAAATCCTATACGTTCCAGGCCCTGGCGGATGGAAAACCCGCCGCGGGTGCGGTATTCCGGCTGCAAATTCTCAATGAGGCGTCCTTCCACACGATTGCCGTTCTGACGGCGGATGGGCAGGGAACTGCCTGGGCCTCACTGGGGCTGGGGAGCCTTCACATATATGCCTCCCTGGACGGCCTTGCCGCCGAGGGGGACTGCGGGGAGGATGGGATCGTCCTCCATCTGGCCCCGCCGGAGGAGGGCGATTCCGAATGGACGGATTTCGACTTCCACGCGCCGGCGGGTGACCGGCCCGCGCCAGCTGTCCTGAGCGCTGAACAGAAGGCGGAACGGGCGGAGACCCTGGAGCGCGGGAACAGGCTGCGGCAGGAGCGGATATCCGGGTTTTACCAGCCGGGGCGGGCGAGCTGGGAGGATTTACTCCGCGCCGCCCGGGGCAACTGTGGGGAGATCCTCGCTTTTCTGGACGGGCCGGACGCGGACAGGCGGGAAAAGCTGGTCCGCACGCTGGCGAATAAGGATCTGCGGGATGTGGCCCGGGAAATTTTGGAGGACCATTTTGTCCATCTGCCGCCCCGGCAAAACGGTGTTCCGGAAGAGATCTATTGGCAATATATCGCCTGCCCCAGGATCGCGCTGGAGAAGCTGAGCGCATGGCGGGGGCCGCTGGGCGATTGGCTCCCGGACTGGACGGGCAGTCCCGCGATGCTTTGGCATTACCTGAGGGAGCTGCTGAGGGACGTGCGGGATCGTTTGTATGAGGGACTGTACTGGGCTCCGGAATTGGTCCCCGAAGCCGGGGGATGCGATGAAAAGAGCCGCAGGGTGCTGTTCATCGCTTCCCTGCGGACGCTGGGGATTCCCGCCCGGCTGCGGCCCATGGACGGCGTGCCGGAGGTATGGGAGGACGGCGGGTTTCACACGGTGCTGCCGGAGGAGACGGGCATTCTCCGCCTGACCTGGCCCGAAGGGACAGCGCCGGTCTACCGGCAGGGCTGGACCCTCTCCCGGCAGACGCCGGACGGCTGGCGGCTGCTGGAGCTGTCCGGCCTGTCCGCGCTGACTCTGCCCGCCGGACGCTACCGGCTCATTACCTCTGCCCGTCTGCCAAGCGGAAATCAGTTCGCGGCGCGGCGGGAGCTGGAAGTGCGGCCCGGAGAGACGCGGACTTGTGCGCTCCGCCTGCGCCCGTGGGCGCTGGAGGACCTGCTGTGCAGCCGGACGCTGCCCGCGCTGAGCGCCGTGACGCTGGATGGGGAGAGGATCAACAACCTGTTTCAAGGGGGTGGACGGCCCACGCTGGCCTTCTGGCTGGAGGAGGGCGGGGAGCCCACCGAGCACGTTCTGAATGAGCTGATGGAGCGTGGGGAGGCCCTGGCGGCGCTGCCGGTCCGCGTCCTGTTCCTTGTCCGGGGGCGGGACAGCCTGCGCCAGTCCACTCTGGCCAGGGCGCTGGAGCGCCTGCAGGGCGTGCAGGTGCTGCTGGACGACTGGGCCTATGATCTGGAGGCGGTAGCGCGGCACCTGGGCCGGGACCCGGACAGCCCGCCGCTGGCGGTGGTGTGCGGCGGCGCGGGGCAGGCGGTTTACAGCGACTGCGGCTACCGGGTGGGGGCAGTGGAGCTGCTGCTCCGGGTTGCGGCACATCTATGCCGGGAGAAATAAAAAACGCGCGTCGTGGACTGGAGGTCCACGGCGCGCTCAACTTGTCAAAAAGTCTCCGCAGGCGTTGGGCTGGGAGTTATATCCGTATACTTTTATCCTTTTCGCAAATCTGCTTGATATCGCCATCCTTGATAAGGTATGCCGTCCCAAACAAAGTGGTCGCTTTGCCGTCAGCTATAAAATAACTTCCGTCCTCCAAGGCATAGAACTCTCTGCCATAGCTGTCGGGATATGTAATATCCTCAAATAAGCGCTGTCCATCTAAAATATCATCTTTTATTTTCTGATAGTGCGGTAAAATCATTAACTTTGTAATCCCTAAACCGGATAAAAATCTCCTATATTCCTTGTCAATGCTTTCACCCTCCAGCTCAGGCTGTGCATATACAACCTCCGCGCTGTTCATCGTTCCAGCACTGATACCAATTAAAATTCCATCAAAATCAGTAATGTGTTCTTTTAAGCGGATCCTTTCAAAAAATTTGTTCTGCGTCGGAACATGTCCGCCGGCAAGTATGAGTACATCGTAGTGAGCAATTTCATCCACCAGCTTTTCATTCCTGCTATCGCATATATCCATCTGACTGATGGATAATCCACTCATTGGAAACGCGGCAGCAAAAACCTCCATGATACTGTCATTTTTTTCTATATTGCCGGCATCTGAACTTACGATCAAAACTTTTGAGTTGTCTCTCCAATGTTTTTGCAAATTTTCCAAAAAACCATTCTCTGTACTCAGCTGGGTGGGTATTCTTGCCCCATCCTTTTTCTCATAACCACCTATACTGCTCGTTAAATACGCAATCATGATATTCTCCCTCCTTTTTGAAACACAGCGGGCCGTGGAACTGCTCCATGGCCCGCTCTGAGCTCTGTTATCCTTTTTCCAGCCACTGCTCTTTTCCGGCGTTGGACCAGACCACCTGGTTCCGGCCAAAGCGTTTGGCGTCGTACAGCATGGCGTCCGCCAGCTTCAGGTAGGTGCCGTAGTCGTCCTCCGCTTTCGGTACGAGGGTGATGCCGCCGACGCTGACGGTGACCCAGGGGCTGACCGGGGAGTTGTGCTCGATGTGCAGGTCCTCCACCGCCTGCCGGACCTCCTTCATGAAGGTGAAAGCGGCATCCCCGTTGTTCCCTACAAAGACCGCCACGAATTCCTCCCCGCCATACCGGGCCAACAGATCCGTGGAGCGCTGGAGGCGGGAGGACACCGTCTTCGCCACGGCGGCGATGACCTTGTCGCCCGCCGGGTGGCCGAAGGTGTCGTTATACAGCTTAAACTTGTCAATGTCAAACATGCACACGGAAAACGGCAGGCTGAAACGGACCGCCTCCCGCCACTTGGCGATGCTGGCCCCCTCGTAGCAGCGCCGGTTGGAGATCCCGGTCAGATCGTCGATCATGGCCTGCTGCTTGAACTCCGTCTGGTAGTGGTACAGCTGGATATGGGTGCTGACCCGGGCCTTGATGATCACCGGGCTGAAGGGCTTGGCCACGTAGTCCACCGCGCCCATGAGAAGTCCCTTCTCCTCGTATTGAATGTCCGCCAGACTGGTGAGCAGAATGACGGGCACATATTTGGTCAGCTCCGTCGCCTTCAGCTCCCGGAGCACCGTAAAGCCGTCCATGTCCGGCATGATGACGTCCAGCAGGATCAGGGAATAGGCCCCGTCCTTCGCCTCCTGCAGGCCGCTTGCCGCCGTATGACAGACGGTCACTTCATAGCTGTCCTTCAGAATAGAGGCCAAAAATTCGGTCTGGACGGCGCTGTCGTCGATCACCAGTATTCTATCCATATCTTCCTCTCCATCCTTTCACAGGCGCCGCCCGGAAGCCGGGCGTATCTGCATTATTACTTCGGCAATTAAATAATCCAAAAGTCAGCAGGGACTCCGGATTGCCGAAGTAATATTTGCCATGTTTTGCGGTTGCCCCGCAAGGGGCGAGCAAAACGGTATTAAATTTAATATTATTAAGTTGGCGATTATTTAATTGCCAACTTAATAAATATTGCCGTTCTCCGCCTCGAGCTGGTCCGCCGTGATGTCCCGGGCCACGTATACCACCGTCCTGGGTATGTCGTCCGATCCGGAGCGGGCCATGATGGCGGTGGCCCGCACCCAGCTGTCCGGACCGCCGCTTTCCAGCGCCTTGCGGTAGTCCACCGTCACGTAGGGCTTCCACCACCGCAGGGTCTCCCGCAGATTCGACATGTTCATAACGGACAGATATTTTTCCCGGTCCTCCGGGTGGACAAAATAGTTGGCGTAGAGCTCCAGGGCGGCGGTGCAGTTGACCTCGTCCCCCAGCAGATCGCCCACCCGGCGCTGCTGGGTCACGGCGCGGAAGGTGTCCCGCTCCAGGTCGATATAATACGTGGAGAAGAACATGCTGCTCAGGCTGGTGATCATGTACGCCTGGTCCTCCAGGGACTTGATCCTGGCGGTCTCCTCCCGCTTCTCCGCGGTGACGTCCTGGCCCAGGAGGTTGACCATCACCTGGTCCTCCTGGCGGCTGTAGAGCACGTGCATCTCGACCCAGCGCTCCTCCTCGGTCCGCATACGGTATTGGCAGACCTCCTCGCCGTGGTCCTTGATGCTCTCCGCCGTCTCCCGCAGATGGTCCAGGTTCAGGATCGAGCGGAACAGCTCCGCGTCCTCCGGGTGGACATGGCCGGCCAGGGCCCGCTGTATGTACTGGTTATAGTCGCCGGTCAGGGTGTTCTCCGGTCCGGCGGGGCGGGTCAGGTCCATCCGCTCGCACAGGCCGCTGTCCAGATACACCGTGGTCATCATCTGATACCGGCTCTGGAGGATGGCCGCCATCTGCATGTCCCGCTTGGTGTGGGCCAGCTCCCGGCGCATCCGGTCGTCCACGTCCTGAAGAGCCAGGACAATGTAGCTCCCGTTCTCCCGCTTCGGTCCGAAGTGGGCGGTGATGGAGATATACCGGTAGTCCTCCCCGCTGCGCCACTGGCACAGCAGCTCCGTTTTCCGCAGGTCCTCCTCCCCGGTCCGGCGCAGGCCCTCCAGAGAGAAGCGGCGGCGGAACTCGTCCCGGTACGCCTCATGGAGCCGGTCTAGGATATGGGTGCGCATCAGCTCATCCCAGGGCGACTCCATGGGGGCCATGCCGCTGCGCATCTCCCCGTCTACGCGGACGGGGTCCGCGCCGCCGGTGGACAGATTGATGGTATAAATGCTGAAATTCTGCTCGCCCAGACTGCGGATCAGCTCCTGGCTGCGGACGTTGATTTCCTCCCGCTCCAGGCCCTCCCGCATGGCGTCGTGGACATCCTTGACACAGAGGATGGCGGACTGCGCTCCGCCGGAGGTCCGGTCGGGAATGATCTCCATCAGGTTCCAGCGCCAGCTCTCGCCGTCCCGGCGGCGGTAGAGCAGCGTCAGCGCCTCCTGCCCCGTGTTGGGGGCGGAACGCAGATGCTCCTGCCGGGCAAAGGCAGCCACGCGGTCCGCATCCTCCGGATGGACGATGCCGCTGACGGCAAACTGCTGCAGCTGACCGGACAGGGAACCCTCCTGCGGCTGCCATCCCTCCGGGTCGGATTTCAGTACATCGCAGCGGTCGCGTTCCAAGTCCACATGAAGGATCTTGCGGTAGGTATATCCACCGGAATCCATCCGGGGGGCTACAGTGATGACAAAAGCAGGGGTCTCTCCCTCCCACATGGTCCGGGTGGCGGTAATGTCCACCACGCCGCCATAGGAGTCGTTGTAGTTGACGGTCCGGTTCTCCGACTGGTCCCCGATGGTCAGCAGGGGGCAGCAGCCACAAGACCCCGACCACACCTCGTAGCAGGGAATGCCCAGCCGTACCTCCGGCGTCGCCTCCTGGGCGCGGCGGTTATAATAGAGGATACCCCGGTCTTCCTCGCGTACTACATAGACGCCGGTCTCCAGCATGGCATTCAGGATTTTCTCATAATCACGACATTCCAAATGTTATTCCCTCCCACAGCGCGGCGGCGGGGAAAGCTCCCTGACCGGCGTACTATCTATCAAATCATCTTATCATTATAGCACAAAGGCACGGGAGAATCAATCCAAGGTTTGCCGATACGCGGGAAATTTTATCAGACGGTTCCAAAAGCGAAAAGGAGAGGGACGCCGGACGTCCCTCTCCTTATTCATCATTCATTTTGCAAGGTTACTGCTGCGCTTCGTTCTCTTCCGGCGGCGCGGGCGGTTCCTCCGGCCAGACGGGCCGGTGGGTGGCATAGCTGGCGGAGGACACCGGCAGACCCTTCTTCTTCAGGCGGTAGGCCGAGAAGGCCCGGACCCCGGCGTACACGCAGGCGCAGATGGGCACGCCCAGGAACATGCCCGCCACGCCCCACAGGCCGCCGCCCACCAGGATGGCCACGATCACCCAGAAGCCGGAGATGCCCGTGCTGTTGCCCAGGATCTTGGGGCCCAGGATGTTGCCGTCGAACTGCTGGAGGGCCAGGACGAAGATGATGAAGTACAGACACTTAATGGGACTGGCCAGCAGGATCAGGAACGCGCTGGGGATGGCCCCAAGGAAGGGACCGAAGAAGGGGATGATATTGGTCACGCCCACCACGACGCTGACCAGCGGGGCGTAGGGGAAATCCAGGATGCTGGAGCAGATGAAGCAGATGATGCCGATGATCAGGGAATCCAGCAGCTTCCCCCGGACGAAGCCGGAGAAGATGCGGTCCGTGGCCTTGACGCCCCGGATGAGCCACGCGGCCCATTCCTCCGGCAGGACGGTGTAGCACAGCTTGCAGCTCGTGGCCGCGAAGCCCTCCTTGGAGGCCAGCAGATAGAGAGAGACCATAACGCCCAGAAGCAGGTTCTTGAAAAACACCAGCACGCCCAATACGCCGCCGGTGACGGCCTGCACCGCCGTCTGGAGCTGGGGCAGCAGATTGTCCTTCACCCAGACCAGCGCTTCCTGATAGTGCTGGTTGCGGAAGATGTCCTCGTAGTACTCGTTCAGGACGTCCTCCACCTGCCGGGCCAGATCCGGGTTGTTTTCCAGCAGGCGCAGCACCCATCCCTCAATGGTCATATAATAGGTGCTCACATTGGAGAACAGCTGCTGGATGCTCTTATACAGCTCCGGCAGCAGCACGCTCATCAGACCGTACAGCAGTGCGAAGACCACCAGCAGGGTCAGCACGATGCTGATCGCCCTTACGCCCTTCACCGGCCGCTTGCCCGCCCGGCGGAAGATGATCCGCTCGAACCAGTTGACCACGGGGGCCAGGAGATAGGCGATGACCGCGCCGTAGAGGATGGGTGCCAGGATGTCCATCAGCTTTCCGGCGTAGGCCATGACGATGCTGTCCCGGAAGATCAGGTCGTAGATCAGCATGATCGCGCAGACCACGCACACCGCCGTCAGTCCCCAGGCAAAATAGTGGTTATCCTTCTTCATCGCGCCTCAGATCCTTTCCAGAAATTTGCTGCTATTATCTTACGCAATTTTTTACAGGATTGCAATAGCTTTTCAAATATGTTATATTACGCTTAGATTAAATTTAAGGCTTGTTGCTAAATTGTAACAGTTTTTTGGCAAAGGATATGGTATAATTAGGTTCGCCTACCCGGACAGGCCCGGGGCCTGTCCCGCCAGACTTTCCAAAGGAGGAAAAAGTTTAATGAGGAAAAAGAATGTAATGAAACGGCCCCTGGCCGCTCTGCTGGCCCTTGTGCTGGCGATGACCATGGTCCCCGCGGCGATGGCGTCAGGCGCTGTGGCGGCGGTCTGTCCGAGCTGCGGAGTGTCAGGTTACTGCACTAAGACAGTCTCCAAAAAGGCCAACTGCCACGAGGTCGGCATAGAGCGGTACGTCTGCACCAAGCCCGACTGTCCTTCTAATGGTGTGCCCCAGCTGCTGGAGACAACTTATGATATCACCAACCACGAGGGAGTCTACACCGACAATGGCAACGGCACGCACTCCGGCGTGTGCAACTATACCGTCAACCATGCTGCCGGTCTCCGCATCGACGGGGAGACGCATACCTATGACGCCAGCGGCAAGTGCGAAAAGTGCGGGGCCTACAACTACGGCCAGGTCGTGCTTGATCTGCCCGACCGGACGGTTCCCGTGGCCCTCAACGACGCCGACGCCAAGCTCACCGCCGGGGATATCAAGCTGGTCCTGGGCAGCGCCGATATCACCAAGGACTATGACCTGAGCTACTCCTGGTATTACCAGGGCAACCAGGTCAGCACCAGCGCCGAGTGCCCCCTGCCCGTCTCCGTCTACGGCAAGGAGGGCGTGTACTACTACAACCTCTACGTCATGGCCATCCCCAAGGGTTCGACTACCCGCCAGCCGGTGAGCGAGTCCTGCACCGTCACCGTTGAGGTGGATGAACTGGTTACCGCCAGCGCCATCATCACCACCGAGTATACTACGCTGCGCATGGACGAGGCGGACGACTGGTCCGCGGATTCCATCTCCAGCCAGATTTATGAGGCGGCCAAGACCTTCTGCGGCCGGAACGCCGACCCCTACTACGTGACCTTCACTACTTCCAGCAAGACCGGCACCACTGTCGGCGATCTGGAGAACATCAACAGCAATACCCCGTACTATTTCAGCAGGATTGGCAACTGCCTGGACGACGTGGTCTTCCGCTCCAACGGCGTGGCGGGCGATTACACCATCGCCTTCACCGTCACCGACACCGCCAAGAAGTCCTACACCGGCTTGCTGACCATCACGGTGCAGCAGTATGTGGGCAATATGGACGTGGTGTACATCGCCTCCCGGAACGAGGCGTTCAACCTGGCATCTGAGGACTTTCAGGCTTTCTGGGCCAAGGTCAACCCCAGGGGCGTGCTGGACTACATCAGCTTCAACGAGACCCCCCGGTCCGTGGACGGCTCCATGTACGCGGGCTATACCTCCCAGGCCCTCCCCGGCGACCGGGTGCGCACCAGCGACCTGTTCTACGTGGAGCCGGGCCGAAATGAGTACGGCATTGAGGAGGTTACCTTCCTGCCCGGCGTGGCCCAGAGCGGCTACATCACCCTGAGCTTCACCGCCTACGGCTCCCGGGGCAGCGGCTACACCAGCCGCCGCGACGGCACCATCTACATCTTCTTCGCCAACAGCGCCCAGTCCGCCGACGTCACCCTGACCGTCAGCGCCGCCGGGACGCCCCTGGACCCCGCCGCCTTCCAGAAGGCATATCAGAGCGCCACCGGCGGCGCCGGGGCCAGCTTCTATATCCAGCTGCTGGACGTGCCCGCCAGCGGCGCGCTGTACACCGGCCGCACCTCCACCAAGCAGGGCGTGCGCCTGACGGAGACCGCCATCGAGGGCCGCCCCTTCGCCTATAACGGCAGCCTGAGCGAGACCATCAGCAGTCTGTCCTACGTCCCCGGCACCGCCGCCGCGGAGTCCATCCGCTATGTGGCCAGCAGCGCTCAGGGCAAGCCCCTGTACGCCGGAAAGATCACCTTCACCACCTCCGGGACCGGCACGACCACACCTACTACGTCCACCAACCGGATCTCCTACACGTGCGGCGCCTCCGGCATAGCGTTAAAGGCCAGCGATTTTGAAAACCTCCCCGGCGCAAATGCCCCCAAGCTGAACATGGTGAAATTCACGCTGCCCTCCGCAGCCTACGGCACCCTCTATCTGAACCGGACCACCGCCTCTGTCGGGACGCCGCTCACCAATAAGGACGAGTGGTACAGTGTGACCTCTACCGCCGTGGCTAACTCGGTGAACAACATCACCTTCGTCCCCGCCTCGGGCTACGTGGGCCTGGTGACCATCAATTTTGAGGCGCTGAATAACAGCGGCGACCGGTCCTCCGGCAGCGTGCAGATCACCGTCACTTCCTCCACTACGACTACGACGACGCCCTCCACCCCCACCAATCTGCCTGCCAAAACATTCCCGGATGTACCGGCGTATTATCAGCCCTATATCTCGGATCTGACCTCGAAGGGCGTTATCAACGGGTACGAGGACGGGACCTTCCGCCCCGATGACGCCGTCAAGCTGGGCGAAGTGCTCAAGCTCATCATGCTCTCCGTGGGATACCCCGAGCAGGCCTCCACCGGTAAACACTGGGCCAGCGGCTATCTGACGAAGGCGCTGGAGGACGGCCTTCTGCCCGCAAATCTGCTGGAGATTATGGGCAAGCTGAAGAACCGGGAGGATATCCTGGACCGGATCGTCAGCCGCTATGAGATCGCGGTCATCACTGCCAAGGGCATGAATCTGCCCCTTGCCGCAGTGACGGCTTCCCCCTTCTCCGATATGGCCGTCTCCGAGTCTGCGGCTCCCTACGTCATGGCGCTGTATAACATCGGCGTGCTCATCGGTACGGGGAATGCGGATTCCAATCCCTATCAGGGCACCATGGCCATCCGGCGGAAGGATATCTCCGTCATTGTCTGGCGTGTACGGAACTACGTGGAAACCGGCAATGTCAACGGCACCACCGTTACCAACTAATTGGCACAAACATAAATATTGGGCCCGCCCCGAAAGGGCGGGCCCTCTGTTCTTTTCAGCCCTGGGGCTCGTAGGCGATGGCGTTGTCATCGTCCACTATGTTCCCGCCGGGCTGGACGGCGTGGGACACGGGGTTCTCCACCAGGGAGGGTTCCTCCGCAAGACCGTCTGTGGCGGAAAACCGCCCGGCGATTACCAGAATGGCGTTTGTCGGGTCCAGTTCCGCCAGCTTCCATAGAGCCTCCTCTGTGACCTCGGGGAGAGTCAGCTCCAGCTGTCCGGTTTCCTCATTGATCCCGCAGCCTGGCTCCAGTCCCAGATCGCACATGGCGGTGAAGGTCCTGTCCTGTAGGAACCGCAGATAGTTCAGGGATTCAGGGCTGCTGCCGAAGGCGACCCGGTCAGTGCCCGCCCAGTCCCAGATCTGGAAATACAACTCCTTGTCCTCCGGTTCATAGCCTGCCGCAATGTTGACGATCAGTCCCGCGTGGCCGTCGATATACGCCCCGCCGTACCACTCCGGGTAGCGGTCCGGGCCGTAGTCCGCCTCAAACCGAGACATTAGATTCTGATAGGCCATGATCGCCTCGCTCTGGTCCGGTGCGCCGCCGACGTAGGCCCCGCCGGGGAGTTCTGCCAGGAGATCGCCGGTGTTTACTGCTAGTCCCTCCGACTGCGAGAAGTTCAGCAATGCCTCCAGGGTCCGTTCGCCGGATTCCTCGGTAAGATGGTAAAACTTCCACCATTTTGCCCAGGTCATCTGCCAGCCGGAGGCCAGATAAGCGACCACTTCCTCCTCGGTAAACCCCGCCTCCAGCATGTTGTCCGTGACCTCGCCGGGGGTCATGTCCTGGTCCTCGTCGCCTGCCACACCGGTATCGGTGGCTACAGAGTCCTCCGGCCAGCAGGCGGCGAGGTCATCCATCAGCACGTAGCTGTGGGGTTCGGTGACCTCCACGATGGCATCTTTGTGGAAGCTGTCGCTTATAAGGACCCACCATTCATAACGATTCTGGAAAACCCTGTATACTGGCACCGCCGCTATGATCACCGCCGCGCAGGCGGCTATCGCTGCGTACCGTCTCACCGGGATGTGCTTCGGCGCGGTCAGCTTCTCCGACAGTGCGGCCCGGGCCACCCCGCTGGGGGACATCTGCTCCTGCATGGAGCGAAATAGCTCCTTATTCATCAAATAAATCTCCTTTCAGCGCTTCCCGAAGCATATCCCGCCCCCGGCTCAGGCGCATCCGCACCGTACCGGGGCGGATGGACAGCGCCTTCGCGATCTCCTGGGTGGACAGCTCCTGAAAGTAAAAGAGGTATATGGGCAGGCGGTATGTCTCGTCCAGCGCCTGGACGGCCTCCCAGACCAGATTTTCCTCCGGTTCCCGGAAAAGCACCGGCGCGTCCTCCCGCTCCGAGAGGGGCACCGTCTTTCTCCGCCAGGTGGAGGCGGTGTACCGGCGGCTGATATTCAGCGTGGTCCGCAGGAGCCACGCCTTCCGGTGCTCCTCGTCCCGGAATATTTTGCCGGATTGGAAGCAGGCTAGGAATACCTCCTGGAACACGTCGTCAGCGTCGGCGGGGGAGTTGGTTTTCGCCAGGGCCAGTCCATATACCATGTTCTGATAGCGGTCAATGAGTTCCTCCATTTCGCCGCTCGCGCGCCGCGGCTGATTGTTCATGGGCAGGACCTCCTTTCTGCTATAACTCCAAGCAGGGGGCGGAATTGTCACAGGGCGGCTATGCAAATTTTTAGGATTCCTTTAATCCTCTTGCCCTGCTCGAAAGGATTTGCTATAATTATAACGCGATGCGAAAGAACGCACAATGAAAAACACAGCCTGATCGAAAGAAAGGTAAAAATATGAAGGTTCTGATTACAACCGACTGGTACGCGCCCGTCATCAACGGCGTGGTGACCTCCGTCCTGCTGCTGCAGCGCGAGCTGGAGAAGCAGGGCCACGACGTCCGGGTTGTTACGTTATCCAACACCCTGCACAGCTATAAAAACGGAAATGTCTACTACATGGGCTCCGTCAGCGCCAACAAGATCTATCCGGGAGCGCGGCTGCGGGTCAACCGCACCAGAAGCCTGGTCCGGGAGCTGATGGAGTGGAGGCCGGACGTGATCCACTCCCAGTGTGAATTCAGCTCTTTCCGGGTGGCCTACGGACTGTCCCACCGGCTGGGCGTGCCCATTGTCCACACCTATCACACGGTCTATGAGGATTATACCCACTATTTCTCCCCCAGTGTGCGGGTGGGGAAGGCGGTGGTGTCCGTCTTCTCCCGCTGGATCTGCGGGCGGACCGCCTGTGTGGTGGCTCCCAGCAGGAAGGTGGAGCGGCTGCTGCGGGACTACAATATCCAGTGCCGCATCGAGGTGATCCCCACCGGCGTGGATTTGGGGGCCTACCGTCGGGAGCCGGACCCTGCCCGGATGGCGGCTCTGCGGACCCGCTGGGCCATTCCGGAAAACCACACGGTGCTGCTGTACCTGGGAAGAATGGCCAAGGAGAAGAACCTGGAGCAGCTTATTGACCAGATTGCCGCCGCCGGGCGGAAGGACGTCTCCCTCCTGCTGGTGGGCGACGGTCCCGACCGGGAAGAAGTTCTGGACTATGCCCGGGGGAGGGGCCTGGATGTGATCTTCACCGGTATGGTGCCCCACAGCGAGGTGGCGGACTACTACCGGCTGGGGGACCTGTTCGTCACCGCCTCCACCAGCGAGACCCAGGGCCTGACCTACTTCGAGGCCCTGGCGGCGGGGGTGCCGGTGCTGTGCCGGAAGGACCCCTGTGTGGACGGCGTGGTGGAGGACGGCGTCAACGGCTGGCAGTACGAGGACGGGCAGAGCTTCGGAGAGCACCTGTCGGCCTTCTGCGGTGACGCCGCCCTGCGGGAGCGGATGAGCCGGGGGGCCAAGGACTCCGCCGAAAAATTCTCTGCCGAGGCATTCGGCGCGGCTGCGGCGGAGCTGTACGCCTCCGTACAGGCGGAGGCCGCCGGAGCATTTTCCGAGGGAGATCCCGCCTAGCCCATGCGCCGGTGCAGAATAATAAGTTCTGTGATTTCACACAGCCGCGTTTTCGACGTCAGGTTGCCCACTTTGTGAATTTTTTGTAAAGCACCCAAATTTTTCTCAAAACCCCCTTGCAATATGGATAGGAATGATGTAAGATAAGCACCGTTAGCACTCCGAAACTTTGAGTGCTAACGGTGCTCAATTACGTTTACAAAAAATTGATATAGGAGGAATCCCATTATGAAGCTCGTACCCTTAGCAGACCGCGTCGTCCTCAAGGCCATGGAGGCCGAGGAGACCACGAAAGGCGGCATCATTTTGACTTCCAGCGCCAAGGAGAAGCCCTCTGTGGCGGAGGTCATTTCCGTAGGCCCTGGCGGTATGGTGGACGGCAAAGAGGTCGTCATGTCCGTGAAGCCCGGCGATAAGGTCATCACCGACAAGTACTCCGGCTCCAATGTGAAGATCGGCGACGACGAGTACACCATCGTCCGTCAGGGCGATATCCTGGCGATTGTGGAGTAAAGCAAAGAGACCCACCCCGCCGCACCCCGGGAGCTCCCCTCGTGTTAAAACGGTAGGGACCAAATCAACGTCCTAAAATAGACCCACCGCAGAAGAAACCACACCCGCAGTCCAGTAGACCGGACGGACTACAGGATGAGCGCAAAAAACAAACTCCCCCGTAATAAATGAGGGGGTCCAGCCCCTTAGGGGCTGGCACGCTTTTGCTACTTTTCGCGTGCGCGAAAAGTAGGCCCGCCCGGCAGGGCAAATCTAAAATAAGAAGAAAAGTGGACGCGGCCCACAGGGCCGCAGATCAAATTGGAGGTAAACGAACCATGGCTAAGTTAATCAAGCGCGGCGAAGAGGCCCGCAAGGCATTGGAAATCGGCGTCAACCAGCTGGCTGACACTGTTAAGGTCACCCTGGGCCCCAAGGGCCGCAACGTGGTGCTGGACAAGAAATTCGGCGCTCCCCTGATCACCAACGACGGCGTGACCATCGCCAAAGAAATCGAGCTGGATGATCCTTTCGAGAACATGGGCGCCCAGTTGGTGAAGGAAGTCTCCACCAAGACCAACGACGTGGCCGGCGACGG
>JAAVHD010000041.1 GCA_014799915.1 Oscillibacter sp. | reverse complement strand
CGATTCTGACGGCCTCCTCCCCTGANGGNGCGCGGGANTATCTGGTNCCNGCACGGAAGCATCCGGGGAAGTTCTATGCNNTGCCNCAGGCGCCGCAGCAGTTCAAGCAGCTGCTGATGGCNTCCGGNTTTGACCGGTATTTCCAGATNGCGCCNTGCTTCCGGGATGAGGACGCGCGGGGNGACCGGTCGCCGGGTGAGTTCTATCAGCTGGATATGGAAATGAGCTTCGCGACGCAGGAGGATGTGTTCGCGGTGCTGGAGGATGTNNTGCCGCCCATCTTTGCAAAGTATGGCACGTANAATGTGGCNTCGGAAGCGCCNTTTAAGAGNATCGGGTTTAATGAGGCNATGGANGTCTATGGNTCNGANAANCCGGATCTGCGGATCGATCTGACGGTNCAGGATGCNACCGANCTGCTCAGCGGNTGCGGGTTTGGGCCCTTTGAGGGGAANACNGTNAAGGCTATNGTGGTTTCNGATTTCTCNGCCACCAGNAAGCAGATCGACAAGCTGTGCGCCGACGTGGAGGTACAGGCGGGCGAGAAGGCNTANTGGTTCCGGCTGGATGAGAAGGGCGANATCGTNGGNGGTATCTCCAAGTTTGTNGTGGATAAGAAGGANGAAATCGTCGANAAGCTGGGNCTGACGGCNAACTGCTTTGTNGGNCTGACANCNGGNAAGAANGGCNCGGCNCAGAAGACGGCGGGTGTGCTCCGGAACAAGCTGGGNGCGCTGTGCCCCAACCACNTTGACAAGGAGCGGTATGAGTTCTGCTGGATCGTGGACTTCCCNATGTANGAGATCGGCGAGGAGTCCGGGGAGCTGGAGTTCTGCCACAATCCGTTCTCTATGCCCAACGGCGGGAAGGANATNCTGGANAAGGCNATTGCCGGGGAAGTTGATCCGCTGAGNATTACGGCGTTCCAGTATGATCTNGTCTGCAACGGCGTGGAGCTGAGCTCCGGCGCGGTGCGGAANCATGATCCGGANATNATGATCAAGGCGTTCCAGATGGTNNGGCTGGGNGAGGANGATGTGAAATCCAAGTTCCCGGCNATGTATAANGCNTTCTGCTATGGNGCGCCGCCTCATGCNGGTATCGCNCCGGGCGTGGACCGGATGGTNATGCTGCTGGCGGGNGAGGATTCTATNCGNGAGATNATCCCCTTCCCCATGAACAAGAACGCCCAGGATCTGATGATGGGCGCGCCTTCCTTCGTGGAGCAGAAGCAGCTGGATGANCTGCACATNGCCATNACGGCNGAAGCAGAGGAAGANTAAACATTTTTGCGCCCCCGTNGNGTANCATCTCACGGGGGCGCCTTTTTGAAAGGGTTNCGATATGGCTGAAAGACTTTATTATCAAGATCCNTTNTGGACNGAGTTTCCCTGCACNGTGANGGNCTGCCGGGAGGANAANGGNCANTGGGTCGTGACGCTGGACCGGACCGCGTTTTATCCGGAGGGGGGCGGTCAGCCGGCAGATCACGGAAAGCTGGGCGATGTNAACGTTCTCGACGTGCGGGAAAANGANGGTGAAATTCTCCANTTCTGCGACGGAAAAGTGGAAGCCGGGGCAGCGGTGACGGGGNGCATCGACTGGGANAGANGGTTCGATTTTATGCAGCAGCACAGCGGAGAGCACATTGTCAGCGGCATTTTGTGCGGAAAATTCGGGTGTGACAATGTGGGTTTTCACATCGGGCATGAGCTGGTGACCATTGATTTTAATACGGAGTTATCCACAGAAGACGTGCTTTTTGTGGAAAAACTGGCGAATGAGTATATCTGGGAGGACAACGAAATACAGATCAGCTACCCCTCCCCTGCTGATCTGGAGAAAATCGACTACCGGAGCAAAAAAGCCCTGACAGGGCAGGTACGCATCGTCAGCTGGCCGGGGGCGGACTGCTGCGCCTGCTGCGGGACTCATGTGAAGTCCAGCGGACAAGTGGGGCTGGTGAAGCTCATTTCCTGCCAGAAGTTCCGGGACGGGGTCAGGATCGAAATGGCCGCCGGCGGGCGGGCGCTGGCCTGGATAAACCGGATCGCCGGACAGAATACGAAGGTGTCGCAGCTGCTGTCCGCCAAGCCGGGTGAGACGGCGGCGGCTGTGGAGCGGCTGCAAAAGGATGTATATGCGCTGCGGGGCCGGGTGGCTGAACTGGAGGAAGGAGATTTTATCCGGAAGGCGGAGGCGTTCGCCGGGAAGGGCGATGTGCTGCTGATCGAGGGCGCGATGTCCGGGGACTCCCTGCGGAAGCTGTGCGGTCTGGTGAAGGAAAAGTGCGGCGGTCGGTGCGCGGTGTTCGCGGGAGCGGACGGCGTGTATCAGTACGCCATTGGACAGGATGGCGGGGATCTGCGCGGGTTGGCCAAGTCTTTGAACGCAGCGCTGAACGGACGGGGCGGCGGAAAGCCGGAATTCGTGCAGGGCAGCGTAAGGGCAAGCGAGGAGGAGATCCGGGAGTTTATAGGCGGTCATTCTTCTTAAAACCACTTGCCGGCTTGGGCTGCCAGTGCCCACTTCGTGAGCACTGCACAGAAAAAGAATCCAAACGAACTTTTTATCCCAAAACTTCGTTTTGGGTAGGGGGTTTATTATGAAGTATTTGCGACAGGCGGTGATCATTGCCGCAATCACTTTTATGGCGGAGATCATCAAGTATTTTGTTCCTCTGCCCGTACCGGCCAGTATTTATGGGCTGATACTGCTGTTTGTGCTGCTGAAAAGCGGGGCGCTGAAGCTGGAGCAGATCGAGGACGTGGGCGGTCTGCTGCTGGAATTGATGCCGCTGCTGCTGGTCCCGGCTTCGGTCAGCTTTCTGACGGTTTTGGACACCATACAGAGTATGCTGCTGCCGGTGCTCATTATGGGATTCGTGGGAACGATGGTGGTGATGATGATAACGGGCAGAGTCTCCCAGTGGGTGATCCGGAGAAAGGAGAGGAAGCAATGAAGGAACTTTTTGCGGAGTGCTCTTACTTCGGACTGCTGCTGACCATTGGGAGCTATGAGTTGGCACGGATCATCAATAAGCGGATGAGAAAGGAAGTCTGTAACCCGCTTCTGTTCTCTACGCTGTTCTGCATTGGGGTTCTGCTGCTTACTGGGACGGACTACGAGGTCTATTATGAGAACGGCGGGAAAGTACTTGAATTCTTTCTGACCCCGGCGACGATCTGTCTGGCTATCCCGCTGTATAAGCAGTTTGAACTGTTAAAGAAAAACGCCGGGGCGGTACTGGCCGGGTGTCTGGCGGGGGTGCTGGCCCATATGGCGGGGTGCGTATTGATGCTGTTCCTCTTTCATATGGAGGCGGCGGAGTATATTTCTTTGCTGCCGAAGTCTATCACCACCGCCATTGGGAAGGGGCTCAGTGAGGAATTGGGCGGATTTCCCGCTATTACGATGGCTACCATTATGCTGACAGGGTTGTTTGGCGCGGTGGCGGCGCCGTCCCTGCTGAAGCTGTTTGGGATCAAGGACCCGGTGAGCCAGGGGCTGGCCATCGGGACGGCCTCCCATGCGGCGGGTACTTCCCGGGCGGTGGAAATCGGCGAGATCCAGGGGGCGGCAAGCTCGCTGGCAATCGTGGTGACCGGACTGCTGACGGTAGTGGCCGCGCCGCTGTTTGCAAGGCTTGTATAAAGAAAAACCAAGAAACCCCGCCTTACGACGGGGTTTCCTGGTGTGTGTTGTGTGTGTTTTAGGAGGGAGAAATCGCATCGGGGGTTTTCCCCTTTGCTGATTATGATATTACAGTAGTTTTAAGAAGAAATCATGTACGCCATGTAAACATTTTATGAACGATTATGCTGTTTTTGGTGTATTATGGCGAATCCTGGCTACTTACNATCAGTTCCTCAACCTCNAGNAGCGCATTTTGCAGCATCTCGCGGACATGNTTNACCTGCAATAAATCGCCTGTGTCCAGGATCGTTAAGGCGTCGTCTACTGCGCCCACTAGCTTGGCGTAGGCTATTTTATAGATTTCCATGAAATTTTCCTCCTTTTTATTGCGTCATTATATCGTCAAATTTACACAATTTGTTGATTTGACGCTATAATAGTGTCATNAAGTCGTCAAAGGGGTCATTTCTATGGAAAGGNAGGATATGGGTCGATTTACGCTGCGTGTGCCAAAAGCCCTTCTGAGCAAATTGGGCTATATTGCTGCCTATAATGGCCGCACAAAAAATAAAGAGCTGGAGCAGATGATAAAAATCCGAATTGGTTCGTTTGAAAATAAGATTGGGGAAATTAAGGTCGNTGAGGAGGACTGAGANATCNGTCNTCCTTTTTTTNNTNCCNNTGGTCATTTTTCGGTTGAATTTATCTTTTCAGCAACGTATAATNATANTATCCTTATTGTCAGGAGGGGATTTTTTGTTAAGCCTGCAAGAAATCATNGACGGCGTCTCTATGGCGGCCCAGGAGTTTCCAATTAAAAAGGCGGAGCTGTTTGGTTCATACGCCTGTGGACGTAATACGCCGGACAGTGATGTGGACCTGCTGATGGAATTTCATACATCAGGTGTATCCCTTCTGACCTTGAATTGTCTGAAATACAGGCTGGAAGAGATTTTACACACAGATGTGGATATTATTCATGGACCGCTTTCCGATGGCTGTATGATCGATATCGACGGGAGGATTCCGGTGTATGGAGCGTAGGGATACTGTCATACTGAAAAAGGTACTTTCTGAAATTGAAATTGCTGAAAAAATGATGGGTGAACGGACATTTCCGGATTTTGAAGCCGATGAAATGCTGAAACGGGCCATTTGTATGACGGTCATCAATATTGGAGAGTTAGTCAAAAACTTATCCGATTCGTTCAGAAAAGAATATTCCGCTATTCCATGGAGGGCAATNTCTGGATTTCGAGATATTGCGGCACATAAATACCAGACATTGCGGATGGAAGACGTATACGAAACCGTCGCGGCGGATTTTCCTTCTCTATATCAGAAAATTAAAAGCATTCTGTCACAGAAATAAGAAGATCCCGGAACAAATTGTTCCGGGATCTTCTTATTTCAGCTTTTGCCACTCGCTAACGGCCAGTTGGTCGCAGCGGTTATTGTAGGGGTTCTCGGCGTGGCCTTTGACCCAATGGGTATGGACCTGGTGGTACTCGCAGAGGTTCAGAAGCGTTTCCCAGAGGTCGGGGTTCAGGGCGGGCTTTTTATCGCTCTTTACCCAGCCTCTGGCACGCCAGCCTTTGGCCCAGCCCTTTTCAAGGGCGTCAATGACGTATTTGCTGTCGGAGTAGAGTTCGACGGTGCAGGGCTCTTTCAAAATTTGCAGGGCGCGGATCACACCGGTCAGCTCCATGCGGTTATTAGTGGTGTTGGGTTCGCCGCCGGAGAGCTCTTTGGTGTGCTGGCCATATTGCAGGATCGCGCCCCAGCCGCCAGGGCCGGGGTTGCCGGAGCAGGCGCCGTCGGTATAGATGGTTACGGTTTTCATGGGCATATGGTTTCCATTTCTGCGGCAATAAGCTGCGCATATTCGGTTATGGCGTTCGTCAGGAGGGACATGTCCAGATGGGAGGACAGTATGACCGGGCAAGATTCCTTGACCGTTTTCATAAACTGCGTGCGGACGGTTCGCAGATAGGAGGCAAGCTGTTCCTCCTCCAGAAGTTCCAGCATGGTGACGCCATCCAGAAGGATTGGACGGAACAGGGCTTCCATGGCCTGCTGCCGGGCGGTAAGAGATTGCTTCTGAAAACAGAATGCGATAAGCGCTGATTGCAAAGATCGTATGGTGTTCAGAGATTGCTCCAAATAAGGACGGAGGTTTACGGGAACCGGCTCTGTCCTTTTCAAAACGCCGATGGTGACGGTTTCGTCCAGACGGGAAAGGAGTTCGGATTCTGTTAAGTGCAGGGTCTCAGGTTCTGGGGAGGTCTGGTGTTTGTTGTTCAGAAAATCATACTCCCCTTCCCTGCTGCCGGTGCAAATCACGGCGTGCTTGGATTGTGGAGTGACACGGAGGCCCAGCATGGCGGGAGAATGGGCCAGCAGATAGTGGCCAGCCTCCTCCCTACTCAGCTGGTTCTCATGGAAAGTAAACCCAATTGGATGCAGATACAGGTTGAACCACTTCGCGCCCTGGAGCATGGGGCCGGAGAGATATTGGCCGTCCTCGTATGCAAACAGATAGGGTAAGCCCATCTTTAAGGCAATGACGCGGTCCTCTGTATCGATGCCTTGGAAGAATAGAAGATTAGCAAGTCCGGCATAGGAGCAGGAGGAGTTGAAGGTCATATATTTCATGGATCAGTGCATCCCCCGCTTTTTCTTCTGGTACTCCTCCTCGGACAGGATACCGGCTTTTCTCAGGGCTTTTAGTTGGTCACGCTGCTTTTGATCTGATACCGTTGGGGCAGACTTTTGGGTCGTTTGCTTTTGAGGAGAGTTTTTCGCTTCTTTTTTCTTTTTCTGTCTGTATTTGTCATAGGGCACGTAAATTCCAAAAAAGAAAATATACAAGCCAACAATGACGAAGATCGTAGTCCATACCGGAAAAAACGACATAAAGGTGGACATAATCATACTCGCCATGGCAGATCACTCCTTCGGCTCGGTGCCTTCCTCCTGGCCCTCTGCGTTCTCCTCCTCCGGCTCACGTTCGGCAAGGGCGATAGAGATGACATGGTCGTCCTCCTCCTTGAAGCGCATGACGATAACGCCCTGGGTGGAGCGGCTGCATGTCTTGATGGTATCTACGGCGGTGCGGAGCAGAATGCCCTTCTCTGTCAGGACCATCAGGTCCTCGCTGCCATCTACGACCTTGATGCCGACTACGCTGCCGGTCTTTTCGGTCAGGCCGTAGTTCTTGATACCAAGGCCGCCGCGGGAGGTGATGCGGTACTCCTCCACGGGGGTCTGCTTGCCGTAGCCCTTCTCAGTGATGCTGAGGACGTTCTTGCCGGGGAGGGCGCGGGCGGCACCTACCACGTAGTCGCCGTCCCGGAGACGGATGCCGCGGACGCCCATGGAGCCACGGCCCGTGGGGCGGACGTCGTTCTCGTCGAAGCAGATGGCGGAGCCGTCGTGGGTAGCAATCAGAATGTTCATGCTGCCGTTGGTCTCGCGGACGGAAATCAGTTCGTCGCCCTCGTCCAGGGTCAGAGCGCGGATACCGTTGCTGCGGAGGTTGCGGAGGGATTCGCCGGGGAGACGCTTTACGGTGCCGTTGCGGGTGACCATGATTAAGAAGCGTTCGCCGGTGGAGATATCGTCGGTGTGGATCATGGCGCTGACGCGCTCGCCGGGTTCTACGGGGAGGATGTTCACCAAGCTGGTGCCCTTGGCGGTCTTGCCGGAGGCGGGGATCTGGTAGCCCTTGCGGCGGTAGACGCGGCCCATGTTGGTGAAGAACAGGACGTAATCGTGGGTGGAGGCAGTGAAGACCGTGTTGACACAGTCCTCCTCCTTGGTAGACATGGACTTATTGCCCTTACCGCCCTTGGCCTGGATGCGGTACTCGCTGGCGGGGGTGCGCTTGATATAGCCGCCCTCGGTCAGAGTGTAGACGCACTGCTCCTCCGCAATCAGGTCCTCGATGTCGATCTCATCCTCCACATCCTGGATCTCGGTGACGCGGTCGTCGCCGTATTTGTCGCGGATGGCGGTGAGTTCGTCCTTGAGAACGCCTTTGAGCATTTCTTCGCTGGCGAGGAGCTGGTTGTAATAGTCTATTTTTTCTTCCAGCTCTTTATACTCCGCTTCCAGCTTTTCGCGGTTCAAACCCTGGAGGGAGATCAGGCGCATGTCGCAGATGGCCTGGGCCTGGACATCGTCGAGGCCGAAGCGTTCCATCAGACGTTCCTTGGCGTTGTTGTAGCTGGAGCGGATGATCTGGATCACTTCGTCGATGTTATCCTGGGCGATCAGCAGGCCCTCCAACAGGTGGGCGCGCTCCTGGGCCTTTCTCAGGTCGAAGCGGGTGCGGCGGACGATTACCTGTTCCTGGAAAGTGATGTATTCATCCAGGACGCTGCGCAGGGAGAGAATTTTCGGCTGCTTCTGGTCGTCCACCAGGGCAAGCATGATGATGGAGAAGTTGGACTGCATGGCAGTCTGCTTGAAAAGTTTATTGAGGACTACCTGGGGGTTGGCATCGCGCTTCAGCTCAATGACGATGCGCATACCGTTGCGGTCGGTCTCATCGCGGAGGTCGCTGATGCCGTCAAGGCGCTTGTCCTTGACCTGCTCGGCGATGTTTTTGATCATCTGGCGCTTGTTGACCTGGTAGGGCAGTTCGGATACGATGATGCGGGTGCGGTTCTGGCCGAACTCCTCGAACTCCGTCTTGGCTCGGATGACGATCTTGCCCCGGCCGGTGGCGTAGGCGGCGCGAATGCCGGAGCGGCCCATGATGATGCCGCGAGTCGGGAAATCAGGTCCTTTGATGTGCTCCATCAAGTCGTTGAGGTCAGCGTCCGGGTTGTCCAGGACACAGATGGCGGCATTGATAACCTCGCGGAGATTGTGGGGCGGGATGTTGGTTGCCATACCGACGGCAATGCCGCTGGAGCCGTTGACAAGCAGATTGGGGAAACGGCTGGGCAGGACGCGGGGCTCCTGGCGGGATTCGTCGAAGTTGGGGTCCCAGTCTACCGTCTCCTTGTCTATGTCGCGGAGCATTTCGTTGGAGATTTTGGACAGGCGGGCCTCGGTGTAACGGTAGGCTGCGGGGGGGTCGCCGTCCACGGAGCCGAAGTTGCCGTGGCCGTCTACCAGCATATAGCGCATGGAGAAATTCTGTGCAAGACGGACCATGGCGTCGTAGACGGAGCTGTCGCCGTGGGGGTGGTAACGGCCCAGAACGTCACCGACACAGGTGGCGGATTTTTTGAAGGGTTTGTCGCTGGTCAGATTGTCCTCGTACATGGCGTAGAGGATACGGCGGTGGACGGGCTTCAGGCCGTCCCGGACGTCGGGCAGGGCGCGGCCTACGATGACGCTCATGGCGTACTGCTTATAGCTCTCCTCCATCTCGCCAACCAGCTCGGATTCTGTAATGATTTGGTTGGGGAAGGCGATGTCTTCCGGTTTGTAGTCTCTGTTATGTGCCATATGGCGTCACCTCCTTAGTAGTCCAGATTGACCGCGTATTTCGCGTTGCGCTCGATCCATTTCTTGCGGGGCTCCACTTCCTCGCCCATCAGGACGGTAAAAATCTGGTCAGCGACTACCGCATCGTCCAGGGTGATACGGCGCAGGGTGCGCTTCTCCGGGTCCATAGTGGTCTCCCACAGCTCGTGGGGGTCCATCTCGCCAAGACCCTTGAAGCGGTTGATCTCAACTTTTACGTTGGGATTGTCTCCCCGCATTTCCGCGGAAATCGCGTCTCGCTCCGGGTCGGAGTAGGCCACGCGCTGCTGTTTGCCCCGGGTCAGCTTGTAGAGGGGCGGGACGGCGGAATAGACGTAACCTTTTTCAATCAACGGGCGCATGTAGCGGAAGAAGAAGGTCAGGAGCAGGGTACGGATGTGAGCGCCGTCTACGTCGGCATCGGACATGATGATGATTTTGTGATAGCGGAGTTTGTCGATGTTGAACTCCTCCCCTATTCCTGCGCCAAGGCCAAGGACCAGGGGATAGAGCTTGTCGTTGCCGTAAATCTTGTCGGCGCGGGCTTTTTCGACGTTCAGCATCTTGCCCCACATGGCGAGAATGGCCTGGAAACGGCTGTCGCGGCCCTGGATGGCGGAGCCCGCTGCGGAGTCGCCCTCTACGATATAGAGCTCACAGAGGGCCGGATCGCGCTCGTTGCAGTCCTGGAGCTTGTCGGGCATCTGGCCGGATTCCAGGGCGCTCTTGCGGCGGACGGATTCTTTGGCCTTGCGGGCGGCTTCCCGGGCGCGGTTGGCCATCATAGCCTTGTCCAGGATCAGGCGGGCGGTCTTGGGGTTCTCCTCCAGGTACTCGTCCAGTTTTTCGCTGACTACTGCGGAGGTCAGGGTGCGGATGGAGGCGTTGCCAAGCTTGGCCTTGGTCTGGCCCTCAAACTGGGCTTCGGTCAGCTTGACGGAGATGACGCAGGTGATGCCCTCGCGGCAGTCCTCGCCGGAGACCTTGTCGTCACCCTTGATGATGTTGTTCTTTTTGCCGTAGTTGTTCAGTACGGTGGTCAGGGCGCGCTTGAAGCCTTCCTCGTGCATACCGCCTTCCGGCGTGCGGACGTCGTTTGCGAAGGAGACGATGGTCTCGCTGTAGCCGTCGTTATACTGCATGGCAATTTCTACGGAGGAGTCGTCCTTCGTACCGTGCATATAGATGACATCGTCCTGGATGGGGGCCTTGTTCTGGTTCAGCCAGGTGACGTATTCGCGAATGCCGCCCTCGTAACACATGGAGTCGGATTCGTCATGGCCTTCCCGCTTGTCAAAGGTGCTGATTTTCAGACCGGCGTTCAGAAACGCCTGCTGCTGCATACGGGTATGGATGATCTCATAGCTGTAGGTGGTGACATCAAACATCTCGGGGTCGGGCTTGAAGGTGACGACGGTGCCGGTTTTATCGGTCTTCCCTACCACCTTCATAGGCTGGGTGATGTCCCCCCGGGAGAACTTCATCTCGTAAATCTGGCCGTCCTTGTGGACCTGGACTTCCAGCCACTCGGAAAGGGCGTTGACAACGCTGGCGCCCACGCCGTGGAGGCCGCCGGATACTTTGTAGCCGCCGCCGCCGAACTTGCCGCCGGCGTGGAGGACGGTAAAGACCACCTCCAGGGCGGGCAGGCCGGTCTGGGGCTGGATGTCCACGGGGATGCCGCGTCCGTTATCGGTGACAGTGATGGTGTCACCCTCGTTGATGGTGACGGTGATCTCATCGCAGAAACCGGCTAAGGCCTCGTCGATGGAGTTGTCTACGATTTCATAGACCAGATGGTGCAGGCCGGACTCGCTGGTGGAACCGATGTACATACCGGGGCGCTTGCGGACGGCCTCCAGGCCTTCGAGAACCTGGATCTCACTGCCGCCGTAGGCGTGATCCACTTGGGTGACGGTCTCATTCAATTCGTTCAGCTGATTGGTTTCAGACATGCTTTTTATATCCTCCTAAATCGGCGCAGTATTTATTGATCCAGATCGTCAGACGCTGCGCCATCGTGATGGCAGTTGTGTTCATTCCCGACAAATTCCATAGTGCGCATCCGCCTGGCATCCTTACTGGTCTCTGTCTGGCGGTAGAGCAGTTCCTTCACTTCCTTCGGCTTGCGGATGTTTTTCAGCTCCAGGATTGGCATGGTCTTATCGGAAGAATGGACAAGAACGGAACCAACGCCAAAAATGCGCTGGCCTAATGACCGCTTCAGCTCCAGATCCCGGACCCGATAGAGGAGGATCTCCTCCTCATGCAGATTCAGAAGACCCTTTTCACAGAAAATGCGGTCTTCTGTCAGATGGTATTTGGTAAAGGACAGGGGGAGTCCCAAACGGCGCCTGCGGTCCTTCCATAGTGTTTTGATTTCTTCCATGTTTGTTCCTCCTATATGTCCTGGTTTGACTTGATTGGGAAGGGGTAGTCCTCCAGCCGGCCCAGAAGGGTCTGCGGCATCAGCGGAGAGACATAGACCCGCTGCCAGCTGCCCCGGGGGCAGCAGACCACCAGGGATTTTGGCAGGTCGCCGCTGACGGCGGCGACCATGCCTTCCTCCTCGGCGGCTTTTAGAAATTCTCTTGTTGATTTTGCCGTTGTGGCATTGTCGATATCAAAGATTCCTATGATATCGTCGACTGGTACTGAAATGTTGTTTCCTAGATGTAAATACATGATGATTCTTATCTTCGCGCCCTGCGGGCGCGAACGGGACATTCTTCTTCCATTAGCCCGGGAGCTGCCCGCCCCCGGACCCCGGGCCTACTTTTGTCACGCGACAAAAGTAGGCAAAAACGCGCTTGAACCTACGGTTCAAGACTCCCTTTGGCATCGCCTTGCGGCGACACCTTATTACGGGGAGTTTATTTTTTTGCGCTGGTCCTGTAGTCCGTCCGGGCTAAATCGGATTTATTAGCGGTTTCACCTGCGGTGGTTCTATTTTAGGATGTTGAATTGGTCCCTACCGTATTACACGAGGGGAGCTCCCCGGGGTGCTGGGTTGATGATTTGTCGTCTAACGGAAATTCCTGTAGGGGCGCACAGTGTGCGCCCGTTCTATCGACACGTACAGCGGCCCTTGAGAAGCGGGCGCACAATGTGCGCCCCTACATGGACGTTGCAGATTTAGAAGATTCTGCGTTAGACGATTCCTGGGAGGCAGTCATCATTAACAGGGCGTCAGCCGAACCCTTTCGACCACCAAACTAAAGATTACGGATTCCGACTCAGTGGCTAAATCTCCCGAACTTACACCCAATCTAAGGAAATTCCCCCGTATAGGGAAGCGGCACGTACGTGCCGCCCCGTCAAGGGATTCTTAAACCGTAGGTTTGAGCGCGTTTTTGCCTTCTTTTGTCGCGCGACAAAAGAAGGCGCGGAGTCCGGGGCCGCGTAGGTCCCGGGCCAGGTGGAGAACCGACTGCCCTCGCGCCCGAAGGGCGCGATACTTACTGCCGCGTAACCACTCCACCCTTTACCCGATACACATTCCCCTTCAAAAGGGAATGTAATCTATCCTCCTCACAGCAGGTAATAAATACCTGCCCGCTGCCAATGCGATTCAATACATACTCCTGCCGTTTGGGATCAAGCTCGCTGAGTACATCGTCCAAAAGGAGAATGGGATATTCTCCAATGATCTCCTTATGGATCTCCCGTGCAGCCAGCTTGAGCGCCAAAGCTGCCGTGCGGGTCTGGCCCTGGGAGGCGTAGGTGCGGGCGCTGAGACCGTTCAAGATCACTTCAATATCGTCTTTATGAGGGCCCGAGAGGCACTGGCGGCTGGAGACTTCGGCGTAGTGGTGTGCCCGCTGATGCTCCAGGAGCTGGACGGTCAGCTGTTTATGATCCGCAAAGGGATCGTTGACAGTCTTTACCGTTTTGTACTCAATTGTCAGCTCCTCTTTGCCGCCGGAGCACTCGTTATGGGCCGCTGCGGCGCTGACGGAGAGCATTTTAACAAAGCGGGCCCGGTAGTGAATCAGAATAGCCCCGGTCTCCGCCATGCGGAGATTGAAATCCGGCAGGGTGGCAATCAGGTCCGGACGATCCACGCAGTCCCGGAGAATCCGGGTCTTGTGCTCGTGGAGACGCTGATATTCCGCCAGAGCGGCGGCATAGCGGGGCCGAAGCTGGCAGAGTGAGGAGTCGATAAAGCGGCGGCGGGCCGCTGCCCCCTCCTTGATGAGCTGTAGGTCCTCAGGGCAGAAAAAGGTGGTGTTCAGCACCGCGCTGAGGTCGGCGGCGGCTCTGACAGGGACGTCGTTGACGGTGATCTTTTTCTTTTTGCCGAATCCTACGTCAATGTGACTGGTAAAATCCCGGTGGCGGGAGCGGATTCTGCCGTCCAGGCGGAAGCCCTCCTCCTCGAAGCGGATCAGCTCCCGGTCCGCGCGGGTGCGGTGGCTCTTGCCGGTGGAGAGGCAGACCATGGCCTCCAGGAGGTTGGTCTTTCCCTGGGCGTTTTCGCCGCAGATCACGTTGCAGGCAGGGTCGAAGGAGACTTCCTGGGCGACGTAGTTCCGGAAGTTCTCCAGCTTGATATAGTCAAGTCGCATAGGCAATGGCGTAGTCCCGGCTCTGGAAGGTGACTGTGTCGCCGGGACGGAGTTTTTTCCCCCGCTGGAGGCAGGCTTCACCGTTGACCTCCACCTGGCCGTCCTGAATCAGTACCTTGGCTTCACCGCCGGAGGAGACCATATTTGCCAGCTTCATCAGATCCTGCAGCCGGATGAATTCTGTTGAGATGGTAATTGTTTCCATAAAAAGTATACCCGTTTAGTTATTTTTCAGCCGTACAGGGAGAACCATGTAGAGGAAACGCTCCTCCCCTTCCGTGGGCAGGATGACGCAGGGGGAGATGCCGGTGTTCAGCTCCAGNCGGACTTCGTCCGCAGGGGCGTACTTCAGGGCCTCCAGCANNTANCGGTTATTAAAGCCGATGATNAGGCCNNTGCCATCGCCGTCAATGGCACAGATNTCCTTGGCNTCGCCGCTGACGGTCTTGGCGGTCATGGTGACCCGGCCGGAGTCGAAGACGCANTGGATGGGGCTCTTTTGTTTTTCGGAGATGACCACGGANACGCGGTCGATGGAGGTCATAAGGGATTTGGTNTTGGCNGTGATGGCGATGGGNTTTTTNCGGGGGATNGCCGCCTTGTAATCCAGAAATTCTCCTTCCAGNCGGCGGCAGATCAGCTGGGAATTGCCTACNTCAAAGAGAAGATGGCGGCTGCCCAGGGTGATGACNGCNTCGTCNTCTGTNTCCGCGCAGATCTTTTCTACTTCGTTCAGNGCNGCGCCGGGGGCNACAAAGTGGAATGCGCCGCCTTTGACNAGCTCCAGCGGTTCCCGNCGGAGNGCCAGGCGGAAACCGTCCACGCTGACCACGGTCAGGCCGTCCTCGCTGATTTCAAAGAGNGANCCGGTNTGGATGGGGCGGGCNTCGTCGGTGGAGATGGCGAAGGAGGTCTCGGCGATCATNGAGCGGAGGATCTGCTGCTGGATGCGGATGGAGAATTGATCCTCAACTGTNGGAAGCTCCGGNTANTCGTCNGCGGANAGNGCGGTGATGTTGTAGTCCGCGTCGCCGCAGGTCAGGCGGACNTTCAGGCTGGANTCNGANGANAANGTGACGANATCGTCCGGCAGGCGGCGGATGATCTCTCCGAANAGNCGGGCNGGNAGGACCAGNGCGCCTTCTTCGGTGACGTCGGCTTCCAGGGTGGTGCGGATGCCNGTCTGCATGTTGTAGCCGGAGACGGTCAGGTTGGTTTTGGCTTGCAGAAGNACNCCCTCCAGGGCNGGGATGGTNCTTTTNGCNGAGACAGCNCGGGANGCAATGGTAACTGCNGATTGCAAAAACAGCTTTTCACAGGAAAATTTCATGTTGGCAGATTCCTTTCGTNTTTTTCAGAGGAGCAGGGTGTNNGATCCCTTTTAGAAAAGAATGATATATTTTTTTAGNAGGNGANGNAGTAGAAGGAAAAATTGTGGAAAATGTCGGGAAAGGCTTGGAAATACTGGAAAAAATAGAGGAGATCCGGTTGTGGAAAATGTCGGGGAATTTGGATGGATTTCCACAAAGGGAAGCTGAGAGATAGTTTTCCACAGGCGATGTGGATTGGAAAAAGGTTATTTTGTGGAAAACTTGGGGGAAAGTGTGGAAATCAGGCGGCGCTTTTCNGGNTTATTTGGTNGAGTTGATGTTGGTGATGATNGCTTTTACNGTTTCAGCGAANGCNGCGTCCTTTTTCATGCGGGTNTCGACCTTGGTGACGGCATTGAGGGCGGTGGAGTGNTCCCGGCCGCCAAAGAGGTTGCCTGTTTCGTCCAGGGACAGGTTGGTCATGCTCCGGATAAGGAACATNGCNACCTGACGGGCGTTGAGGATGTCCCGGCTGCGGGAGGGGCCGCGGATCTGGCTCTCCTCNACCCGGAAGTAGCGGCAGACCTCCTTGATGATGTTTTCCGGGGTGATGATGAACTCGTTGGAGCGGATCATATCCTGGATGGCGCGGTCTACNGTNGCNTGGTCGATGTTNATGCCGAGNTCNTGGAAGGCNTTGATCTTGTGGACGGTGCCCTCCAGCTGGCGGACGTTNGAGGTGATTTTCTGGGCGATNTAGTTGGCNATNTGNCCGTCCAGCATCAAGCCCAGNTTAGCGGCCTTATTTTTTACGATGGCAGCCCGGGTCACCTCGTCAGGCCGCTGTACGTCGGCCATCAGGCCCCANTCNAANCGGGTGCGGAGACGGTCGTCCAGCAGNGCCATNTCCTGNGGGGGACGGTCGGAGGTAAGGACGATCTGCTTCTTACTCTCATAGAGTGTATTGAAGGTATGGAAAAACTCGTTCTGCGTCTCCACCTTACCGGCTACAAACTGGATGTCATCCACAAGCATCAGGTCGGCTTCCCGGTATTTTACGCGGAAGTCATTCATGGAACGACCGGAGCGGACGGTCTCAATAAAATCGTTGATGAACTCATCGCCCTTGATGTATAGGATCTTGGCGGAGGGGTTCTTCTGATGGATGACGTGAGCAATGGCGTAGAGCAGATGGGTCTTGCCCAGGCCGGANCTGCCATAGATCAGCAGCGGGTTGTAGCTCTGCCCCGGCGCGTCGGCCACGGAGTGGGCGGCGGAATAGGCCAGCTTGTTGGAGGAGCCTACTACAAAGGTCTCNAATGTNAACTCGCCGCTGTACATGATAGAAGCGGGCTTGTTTTCCTGGGGGTTCTGCCGCGCCTGNAGNGCATTGTCGTCAAGNAGGCGNACGGTCATATCGGAGGAAAAAATNTCCTTCAGNCCGGCNTCNATGTTGGGAAGGAAGCGGTCCTGGATGTTGGTNCGCTTGAAATTGTTGGGGCAGTGGAGGATCAGCTCGTTCCCTTCCAGGGCNATGACNGTGGTATCGTCAAACCAGGTTTTGATGGTTGTTTCTGATAGGTCCTCCCGAAGCCTGTCCAGGATCATGGACCAGATGTCGGAAACAGATTGCATAGAGGCTCTCCCTTTCTTTTTTCTCTCGGTTCCATCTCTCTTTTTCGTACCGGNGCGAGGTTTGTATATCTGGTTTATTATATCAAAATATGGCAGTGATTGCAACAGACACTTATTCTAATATATAAGAAAATTTTTGCCCGGCTTGTAATTTAGGGAGGACAGTGCTATAATACGTCTCTCCGAGTGTGAAAAATCGGTTGTTTTGCCCGTTCAGGTGAAGGAAAGGAAGTTTTTATGTCTGCTTTATTTGATCTGCACTGCGATACTCTGACCCGGAATGTCTATCCTCCTTTTGAGCAGGAGACGGAGACGCTGGATCATCCGGCATTCCAGCTGGCGCTAAGCAAGGTTCCCGCCGGGACGAAATGGGTACAGTGCTTTGCCATTTTTGTGCCGGATNATCAGAGGGGGGATNACGCTGTNGCNTTCTTTGANCGTCACGCNGCAAGNTTTCACCGGCAGGCGGAAAAGCATAAAGGCCGGATGGCTGATTGCCGGTCCTTTGCGGAGATGGAGAAAGCGGTTGCCGGGGGAAAGTTTGTGGGACTGCTCACCGTGGAGGGCGGNGCGGCCCTGGCTGGGAAGCTGGAGCGGGTGAAGACCATTTATGACGCGGGCGTGCGGATGATGACCCTTACCTGGAACGGGCCCAATGAAATGGCGTCCGGACATGACACCCCTAACGGTTTTTCCGGCTTTGGCCGGGAGGCTGTGGCGGAGATGGAGCGGCAGGGGATCATTGTGGATGTGTCCCATCTGAATGACCGGGGATTTGAGGAGCTGCTGGGGTTTGCGAAAAAACCGTTTGTGGCCTCCCACTCCAANGCGCGGGCNGTNTGCGGGCACAGGAGNAATCTGCCGGATGAATTTATTAAAGAAATGGTCCGGCGGGAAGGGCTGATCGGGCTGACNTATTGCAGACCCTTTGTGTCCGATGACGGACGGGGCAGNATGGATGATCTTTACCGGCATGTGTGNCATTTTCTGGAGCTGGGAGCGGAGAAGTGCATTGCGCTGGGCAGCGACTATGACGGCGCGGGGATACATGAGGACCTGGATTCGGTGGAAAAGAGTTTACATATCAGGGATTATCTTGTTTCTCATGGGATTTCCGGGGAAATAGCAGAGGGGATATGTTTTGATAACGCATGGCGGTTCTTTGAAAAATGGATGGGNTGATCTTGCCGCCNCTGCGNGGCGGCNGNCGCNTTGATCTGCGGNNCTGCGGGCCNCGGCCGCTTGTTTCTTCCGTCAGCCCGGGAGCTACCCGCNCCCGGACCCCGGGCATACTTTTGTCACGCGACAAAAGTATGCAAAAACGCGCCANAACCTACGGTTCTGGANTCCCTTGACGGGGCGGCACCTNCGTGCCGCTTCCCTATACGNGGGAATTTNCTNAGATTGGGTGNNNNTNNNGNAGATNCANCCACTGAGTNGNAANCCGTAATCTTTGGCTTGGNGNTNGAAAGGGTCCGGCTGACGCCCTGTTAATGATGACTGCCNCCCAGTNACGCATCGCCGGGAGNTCCCCNCGTGTGATACGGTAGGNACCAATTCAACATNCTAAAATAGAGCCACCGCAGCAGAAACCGCTAAAAAATCCAGTTTAGACCTGANAGACTAGAGGATCAGNGCAAAAAAATAAATTCCCCCGTAATAAATAAGGGATTCTTAAACCGCCAGGTTTAAGCGCGTTTTTGCCTACTTTTGTCGCGTGACAAAAGTAGGTCCGGGGTCCGGGGGCGGATAGCTCCCGGGCTGACGGAAGAAAAAACTCCCGTTTGCCGCCCTAGATTCTTCACGGCCACATCGAGTGGCCGCGAAGAATTAAATTGTGCATGACCGCTCGATGCGGTCATTGCACAATCGTGGGNGGCAAAGAGAACAATCTTCTTGCAAAAACAANCAGAAGTTGCTATAATTCACAATAGAAGATTATACCTACAGGAAGGAGGNAGGTCCTATGCCCCATATTCAGCAGCTNGCGNCCCATGTGGCNGATCTGATCGCCGCAGGCGAGGTGGTGGAGCGGCCCGCCAGCGTGGTGAAGGAGCTGGTGGAAAACGCTATCGACGCGGGCGCTTCCGCTGTGGTGGTGGAAATACAGAACGGCGGNATGTCGCTCATCCGNGTNACGGATGACGGGTGCGGCATCGCGCCGGAGGAGCTTCCAACGGCTTTCCTCCGTCATGCTACCAGTAAGCTGCGCCAACCGGAGGATCTGGCTGCTATCGGCACTCTGGGATTCCGGGGGGAAGCGCTGGCCGCGATTTCCTCTGTCAGCAGACTGGATGTGTACTCCCGGCAGAAGGGGGCGCAGCTGGGGGCATCCCTCCACCTGGAGGGCGGCGTTCCCGGGCCGGTGGAGGAGGCCGGGTGCCCGGAGGGGACTACCTTTGCTGTGCGGGAGCTGTTTTACAATACGCCTGCACGGCTGAAATTTATGAAAACCGACAGCGCGGAGGCTTCCGCCGCCGCCGCTATGATCGCACAGATCGCCCTCAGCCATCCGGAGGTTTCGATCCGATATATCCGGGATGGCAAGGAGGAGCTGCACACGCCGGGGGACAATCAGCTGCTTTCGGCCATCTATGCCGCCCGGGGACGGGATTTCGCGCTGCATCTGACGGAAGTCCAGGGGGGCGGCGAGGGGATCGGCGTACATGGCTATGTCACCGAGCCTTTGGCGGGCCGGGGAAACCGGGCGATGCAGACGTTCTTCTGCTGCGGGCGAATAATCAAATCCGCGCTGCTGTCCGCCGCGCTGGAGGAGGCTTACGCCAACCGGCAGATGAAGGGAAAATATCCCGGGTGTGTGCTGCATATTGACCTGCCGCTTCATATGGTGGATGTGAATGTCCATCCGGCTAAGACGGTGGTGAAGTTTGTCAACGAGAGGGCGGTATTCTCCGCCGTCCATCATACGGTGATGGATGCGTTGGATGCGGCAGGAAAAGAAACCGCCGCGACAGCGGCGGTTCAGATACCAATTGTGCAAAAGACTGCCGTCTCCCCTGCTTCAAAGGAGCAGAAGGCTGTTCCGAAGGAAAATTTTTATCAGAGCATGGACGCAAAGACCTTCCGGGAAAAGGCGGCGGTTTCCCGCTCCGGCGAGGTCAGACTGGGCGGCTCTGAGGTTGGCGGACGACTTACCTTCCGGGATTCCGGGAGAGAGCAGAGACCGCCCCGCCAGGGGGCGGAGCCTGCTCCTTCTTATACGGTAAGGACTTTTACGCCCAAGCCGGAGCCCGCGCCTGCGGCGCGGCAGGTCCCCCCTCCCCTGCCGGAGCGGCCCGCTCCGGAACAGGCGGAACCCCTTTCGGTTTCCGCTCCTAGTGAGGAGCGGCAGACGGTTCTGGTGGAAAAGCCCGCTCCCTGGCGTTTTGCGGGAGAGGTGCTGCATACTTATATTATCGCTGAAGACGGCGATAATGTGTGGCTTATTGACAAACACGCNGCCCATGAACGGATCAATTTTGACCGCATGAAGGCCAATGCTGAGCCGGTGATGCGCCAGCAGCTGCTGGCACCGCTGGCGGTGGATCTGTCCCCGGAGCAGTACGGGGTTTTGTTGGAAAATCTTCCCCTTTTGGAGGAGTTTGGATTTGAGGCGGAGGATTTCGGGGCTGGGTGTATCATGGTGAGGGGGATTCCCTCAGATTTGGACACCGGACTTGTAAGGGAGACGTTGGAGGAGCTGTCTGATAAGCTGCTGACCTCCGGCGGAGCGGACCCCGCCGCAGCGAGGGATGCGCTTTTGCACACGATGGCGTGTAAGGCCTCCATTAAGGGAGGATGGACTTCTGATCCTTCCGAATTGAAGGTTTTGATTGAAAAGGTACAGAGTGGAGAAGTTCAGTATTGTCCCCACGGCAGGCCGGTTAAGATTCGCCTTACCAAATATGAAATAGAGAAGATGTTCAAAAGGGCATAGTCTGATTTTTGCCGCGCATCGCGCGGCAAACGGGACTTTCTTCTTCCATCAGCCCGGGAGCTGCCCGCCCCCGGACCCCGGGCCTACTTTTGTCACGCGACAAAAGTAGGCAAAAACGCGCTTAAACCTACGGTTTAAGAATCCCTCATTTATTACGGGGGATATTTGTTTTTGCGCTGATCCTTCAGTCCGTCCGAGCTACCGGACTGCTGGTGTGGTTTCGGCTGCGGTGCGTCTCCTTTAGGATGTTGATTCAGTCCCTACCTCTTGCGGGGATATGGGGATGAACGATGGGCGAAGCGGAAATTTTTTTCGTGGCCGTTGGGTTTCCGTTACTTCCAGCATCAGCAGTATGCCCGTGCGGAAGCCCTCGCAGAAGTTGGTGTAACACATGAAGTCCTCCAGCTGGCACAGCCCCTCCCAGTGTTTCTCGATAAAACCCGGACCCATGCCCTCCTCAATGGCGTCAAGAAATGCTCTTTCCTTGAGCCGGAGGGAGAACGGTACTTGTTTCCGTGTTTTTTCGGGTGAACATTGGCTGTCGTAGATGTTCTGTAGAATACTCATTGTTTTTCCTCGTTTTCTAATGCATAATAATCGTCTTAATTTAAGACGATAGGATAAGATAAGTATAGTCGTTAATCAAGACGTTGTCAAGGAGTTTTTATGTTCTCAAAGGAATTATTTGGACAGCGGTTATCAGAGACACGAATCAAGAACCGTGAGACCCAAGATGATTTAGGCCGTGTCATCAATACCGGGAGAACCACAGTCAGTGAAATGGAGCATGGAAAAAAGACTACTACAGCTGAGAAAATTGCGTTGATTTGTGAGCACTACCATATAGCATCGGACTATTTGTTAGGTCTGACGGATGATCCCAGTCCTAGATAGGACAACCCTTGCAAGGCAGTCATCATTAACAGGGCGTCAGCCGGACCCTTTCGACCACCAAGCTAAAGATTACGGCTTCCGACTCAGTGGCTGGATCTCCCGAACTTACACCAAATCTGAGGAAATTCCCCCGTATAGGGAAGCGGCACGCACGTGCCGCCCCGTCAAGGGAGTCTTGAACCGTAGGTTCAAGCGCGCTTTTGCCTTCTTTTCCCGCGTGGGAAAAGAAGGCGCGGAGTCCGGGGCCGCGTAGGTCCCGGGCCAGGTGTAGAACCAACTGCCCTGCCGCCGCGCAGCGGCGGCAAGAAAAGGAGGCCCCATGCCGCCAAAAGTCCTCTGCGTCGTAGGCCCCACCGCCTGCGGCAAAACAAAAATGGGCGTTTTGTTAGCAAAAGCCCACAACGGAGAAGTCGTCAGCATCGACTCGATGCAAATCTACAGAGGCATGACCATCGGCACCGCCGCCCCGACGGCGGCAGAAACAGAAGGAATCCCCCACTATATGGTCGCCGTCGCCGACCCCGGCGACAACTGGTCTGTGGCACGGTTCGCGGAGACAGCAGACCGGTACATTCAGGATATCCTTAGCAGAAATAAACTTCCCGTATTAGTTGGGGGAACCGGACTATACCTGGATGCCATCATAGCGGGAAGAAATTTTGCCCCGGGCGCGTCCGGCGGCGCGGTCCGCCGGGAATTGGAGCGCGAGCTGGAGGCCGGTGGGATCGAACCCCTGCTGGAGCAGCTGCGGAAAGCCGACCCGGAAGCGGCAGAAAGACTGCATCCCTCCGACAGCAAGCGGATTCTGAGAGCCCTGGAGGTCTACCGGGAGACAGGAAAGACCATNTCNCAGCACAATGCGGAAACNAAGNTGNTNCCNAAAAAATATGANCCCATNTATATCGGGCTGGCCTTCCGGGACCGGGAGGATATGAANGCCCTGATCGACCGGCGGGTGGACCGNATGATGGAGGAGGGCCTNCCGGAGGAGGTCCGCGCCCTGCGGGACGCGGGGGTGCCCCGGTCCTCCACCGCCCTGCAGGCCATCGGNTANAAGGAACTCCTCCCCGCCCTGGACGGGGAGAAAACNATGGAGGAAGCAGCGGCGGAGATCAAGCTCCGCTCCCGNCAGTACGCCAAGCGGCAGCTNACCTGGNTGCGGAGAAATCCGGACGTCCACTGGATCTATTGGGAAAAAGAGCGAAATTTTGCCGCCGCTTTCCAAATTGCGACAGAAATTATCATGGCCGAGGGACTACAATAGTCCCCGGGCGGACAAGCTATCCAAAATATGTTGTCTGCCCATATTCAAACAAAAGAGAGGTAGACAATTATGAGCAAATCACCCAACCTNCANGATGTGTTCCTGGCTTCCGCGCGGCGGAACGAAACGCCCGTCACCGTGTTCNTGATGAACGGCTTNCAGATGCGGGGCGTCATCACGGGATTCGANCCCTTNACNGTGGTCCTGACGTCNGANGGGAAACAGAATCTGATCTACAAGCACGCGATCTCCACCGTCAGCCCCATNCGGGAGGTGGANCTGTCGGAGTGGGAGGATACNNTGTANAATCGTAAAATCNCTTCGTAGGGGCGGATATCATCCGCCCGCTTCTGATAAAACACAGGTTGTCATACGGGCGGATGATATCCGCCCCTACGGGTCCAGGCGATTCCCCTGAAGAAAAGAGATACATATGAAAAACGGCACACTTGCAACAAAAATAATGCTGGCTGCCATTTTCCTGACCGTGCTGGTCTACTTCGGCGTGAATCTGGCCGCCTACTTCTCCGATCCCTACACCATTACCGTGGCCTTCAGCTACACTGGTGAGAACGCGGTGACGGTCTCCGGCTACGTGGTAAGGGACGAGGAAGTGCTGGAGGGCGGCGGCGATCTGGTCTACTCCTCCCGGGGCGAGGGCGAGCGGGTCAGCAAGGGCGGCACCGTGGCGCTGATCTATCCCACTGTGCAGGCCCTTAACGACGCCAACACCCTCCGGGACCTCACCAGTCAGATGGAGCAGCTCCAGTACGCCCGGTCTCTGGCGGCGGGCAGTCAGGCCTCCGCGCGGCTGGACGATGAGATCACCAAGGGCCTCACCGATTTCCGCGCCGCCCTGGCCGGCGGCGGCATGGACGCCGCCGCGGAGGCGGGAGAGGGCCTTCGCACCGCCATTCTCCGCCGGGGGTACGCCTACTCCGGCGCCGGCGGACTGGACGCCACCATCGAGTCCCTGTCGGGGCAGATCAGTGCGCTCACCGCCTCTGCGGAGACGGACGTCACCCGGGTTTCCGCGCCGAAGGCGGGGCTGTTTTCCGGGCTGGTGGACGGTTATGAGTCGGTGCTGACCCCGGAGAGCATCCGGGAGATGACACCCAGCGGGTACAAGGATATCGCGCCCGCCGGGGTCTCCGGCGTGGGAAAGATGGTTTACGGCGACGAGTGGTCCTTTGTCACCATGATGCGCAGCGAGGACGTGAAGCGCCTGGAGGAGGGCGATACGGTCACGCTTCGGTTCCAGAAGGGAATGGACCGGGATATGGAGATGAAGGCGTCCTACATCAGCGCCGAGGAGGGGGGCCGCCGGGTGGTGGTCTTTACCGCTCAGAAATACCTCCATCTCGCCACTCTGCTGCGCCACCAGAACGCCCAGGTGATCTTTGAGAGCTACGACGGCGTCCGGGTGCCCCGCAGCGCCGTCCGGGTGGCCATGCAGGAAGTGACCGACGAGAACGACCAGCCGGTGCTGGACAGCCAGGGCAACCCCAAGCAGCAGTCCGTTACCTGCGTCTACTGCCTCTGGGGCGACACCGCCCGGCTCAAGCCGGTGAAGGTGCTCTGGCAGGAGGACGATTATATCCTGGTGGTCCCGGACGAGGAGGCGCTGAGCGCCTTCACCGCGGAAAAAACGAGAGAGAGCCGAAGGCTGCGGGCCGGAGATCAGGTGGTCACCGCAGCGGCGGAGCTGTATGACGGAAAGGTGGTCCAGTAAAAAGTGAGTATTGCGGAAAACATCCAGTCTATCCGGGAGCGGATGGCCCGGGCTGCGGAGGCGGCGGGGCGGGACCCGAGGGAGATCCTGCTGGTGGGAGCCAGTAAGATGAACGACGCGGCCGCCTGCCGTGCGGCTGTCGCCGCCGGGATCGACGCGCTGGGAGAAAACCGGGTGCAGGAGATGACGGCCAAGCTGGCGGAGGACGCCTATACGGGCGCGCCGCTCCACTTCATCGGGCATTTGCAGCGCAACAAGGTGCGGCAGGTGGTTGGCAAGGTGGATCTCATTCAGTCGGTGGGGTCCATGGAACTGCTCTCTGAGATCGACAAGCAGGCGGAAAAGCTGGGGATCGTGCAGGATATCCTGCTGGAGGTGAACATCGGCGGCGAGGAGAGCAAGAGCGGATTTCCTCCCGAGGAGATGTATGAATCGGCGGAAAAAGCGCGCACATTTCCCCATGTCCGTGTCCGCGGATTGATGACGATCCCCCCGATCGAAGAAGAACCACATGGAAATTTGCATTATTTTGCAAAAGTTGCCCAGCTTTATGTTGACATAAGCCGGAATTTGTACGATAATAGTTTTGTATATCTGTCCATGGGGATGAGCGACGACTTTGAGGATGCCATAGCCGCCGGGGCGACGATGGTCCGGGTGGGTTCTGCCATCTTTGGGCATAGACAGTACCAACAATAATGGGAGGTTTCCACCATGAGCGTTTTTGACAATATCAAGAGGATGATCAGCCCCATCAGCGACGAGGACGATGACTACGATGAGATCTTTGACAGCGGCGATTCGCCGTTTATTGACGAGCGCCCCCGCAGCTATGACCGGAGCACCTCGATAGACAGCCGCCGGGGCAAGGTGGTAAACATCCATGCCACGACCCAGCTGAAGGTGGTGCTGGTGAAGCCCGAGCGCTTTGAGGCGGCCAGCGAGATCGCCGACCATTTGAAGGAGAAGCGCACCGTGGTGGTGAACCTGGAGTCCACCCACAAGGATATCGCGCGGCGGCTGATCGACTTCCTCTCCGGCGTGGCTTACGCGGGAGAAGGAAAGATTAAAAAGGTTGCCGCCAACACGTACATCATTACTCCCTATTCTGTGGACATCCAGGGCGATCTGATCGACGAGCTGGAGAGCAACGGAATGTACTTTTAAGCCGGCCTGAAATTAGGAGGAGACATACGGTATGATGACCCCGCAGGAAGTGGCGAACTGCACGTTTGCCAAGTCGATGATGGGCGGCTATAACATGGCGTCGGTGGATGATTTCCTGGACAAGCTGACGGAGGACTATACCGCCCTGTATAAGGAGAACGCCGCGCTGAAGGCCAAGCTGAAGATGACGGTGGACAAGATGAGCGAGTACCGGGAGTCCGAGGACGCCATCCGCTCCACCCTTCTGGCGGCCCAGAAGATGTCCACGGCCATGCTCACCGAGGCGGAGCAGAAGCGGGACGCCATGATTTCCAGCGCGACCGCCGACGCCCAGGCCCGGGTGACGGAGCTGCGGCAGCAGATCGCCGAGGAGGAGCGCCGCCTGNCGGCGGTGCAGTTCCAGGTGGACAAGGAGCTGGAGGCGGAGCGTAAGCGCCTGACCGTTGGGCAGGAGCAGCTGCGCAAATTTATCAAGGACGTCCGGGCGGTGTGCAACGAGGAGCTGGCACAGCTGGAGCTCCTGCCGGAGCTCCCGGCGGAGGAGCCCAANCCGGAGCCNGTGGTCAAGGTGATNCCCCCNGCNCCGCCGGCGGAGGCGCCGNCAGAGCCGGAGGAGATGCCGGTGGAGGAGGTNCCGATGCCGGTGAACCTNCCCGAGGGGGAGGAGGTCACNCTCTCCCACGACGAGCTGGTTCAGGCGATCAGNGCGTTTGCTCCGGCGGCCCCGGAGGCCGAGGCCCCCGTTTCCCCGGTTACCCCNATTTCCAAGGCGATTCCTATTCCTTCCCTGCGGAAGGAGNTGGATATTGAGGAGGGGGATGGGGATGANGANCCCTTTGCTGAGGATGAATTAGAGGATACAGAGGCCACAAGGACGATAAATTTAGATGATTTGCAGTTTGGCCCCAACTATACAAAGGATTAAAAAGAGGCGGCTGCANAGCCGCCTCTTTTTAATCCGCAGGGGCGNAGCCCCTGCACCCCTTTTTTNTCTGNGTTGANGCAGNGNGGTTATCTTCGCGCCGTTCCGGCGCGAGGGGAGTTTTTTCTTCCGTCAGCCCGGGACCTGCGCGGCCCCGGACTCCGCGCCTTCTTTTGTCACGCGACAAAAGAAGGCAAAAAGTCGCTTGAACCTACGGTTCAAGACTCCCTTATTTTATTACGGGGGTTATTTGTTTTTGCGCTGATCCTGTAGTCCGTCCGGGCTACCGGGGTGCTGGTGTGGTTTCTGCTGCGCTGCGTCTATTTCAGGATGTTGTATTAGTCCCTACCGTATTGATTTGGGAACTCCCGGCGACGGGATGCTGCGTGGAGAAGAGATTCTGCGATGTGCTGGACATCTTTCAGATGCTGCTCCGTGTAGTCCATCGTGCGGCGGAGACTGGATTCAATATACTCTGTGGGAAATTCGTTCTCATGCTCTATGGCAATCATTACGGCTTCCATTAACAAGAGGTCTTCGCCTAGATTGTTGTAGGATTGATTTAGTTCGGTGATTTGGTCTGATACATTGATCATTTTAGATTACCTCACTATTGTGGTTTTTATTACACGTATAGTATAGAGCATTAAAAACCACAAGTCAAGAGGTTTGGAGAAAAAAATGGAAATTTTTGCAGAAAGAATTAAAGAGTTGCGGTTAGAACACGGATTAACACAGGAGGCTGTGGGTGAAATAATCGGTGTAAAAAGATATGCGGTTTATTCCTATGAAAAAGGCCGCGCCTGCCCGGAAATGAAGGGATTAGTGGCTTTAGCGGATTATTTTGAGGTTTCTATGGACTATTTAGCGGGGCGGACGGATAAACGGGAAATCAACCGTTAAGCACCCAAAAGCGCCGGGAGCTCCCCTCGCGTGATACGGTAGGGGCCAAGTCAACATCCTGAGATAGACGCAAGGCAGAAGAAACCACACCCGCAGTTCGGTAGACCGGACGGACTAGAGGATCAGCGCAAAAACAAATAACCCCCGTAATAAAATAAGGGAGTCCAGAACCGTAGGTTCTGGCGCGTTTTTGCCTACTTTTGCCGCGTGGCAAAAGTAGGCGCGGGGTCCGGGGCCGCGCAGGTCCCGGGCTGACGGAAGAATAAATTTCCCTCGCGCCCGGAGGGCGCGAAGATAACTGCCCTGCGGCATCGCAGATAAAAAGCCGGTGCCGCCCCGCAGGGGCGGCAGGAAAGGAGTCCCCATGCCAAACCAGACCATTGTTGCCCTGCTCTACGACTTCGACAAAACCCTCTGTACCCAAGACATGCAAAACTATGCCTTTATCCCCTCCCTGGGCCTCGCCCCCGGCGACTTCTGGAAGCTCGCCAACGACTTTGGGCGGAAGGAAAAAATGGACAGTGTCCTCGCCTATATGTACACCATGCTGCGGGAGGCGGAAAAAAGAAATCTGCCGCTGACGCGGCAGGGGCTGAACCACTGCGGGCGGAGTATCTCCTTCTTCCCCGGTGTCACGGACTGGTTTCGGAGGATCAACCGCTTTGGCGAACTGCTGGGGGTACAGGTGGAGCACTATGTGATCTCCTCCGGACTGCGGGAGATCATTGAGGGAAGCGCCATTGCCGGGGAATTTAAGGAAATCTATGCCAGTGAGTTCTTCTATGACGAGAGTGGAACCCCCACCTGGCCAAGGCTGGCGGTAAACTTTACGGCGAAGACCCAGTTCGTCTACCGGATTAACAAGGGCGTGCTGGATGTGTCCGACGACCGGACTCTGAACGACTCCATGCCCGACGACAGCAAACGGGTCCCCTTCTCCAACATGATCTATCTGGGGGACGGGCTCAGCGACGTGCCCTGTATGAAGATGATGCGGGCCTACGGCGGGCAGGCCATCGCCGTCTATCAGGCGGTGAACAAGTCCGGCGTGGAGCAGCTGCTCCGCCAGGGACGGGTGGATTTCATCTACCCCGCCGACTACCGGGAGGGCGCGGAGCTGGAAATTACAGTGAAGAACATCATCCGGAAAATGGCCGTCAGCCAGCAGCTCTATGAGGAAAACGTCAGCCAGCTGCGGGCGATTCGATAAAATTTTTAAGGACCGGCGGAACATTTCCCCTCACTTTGCGTCTGTAAGAGTGTAGGTCACTTGCAGAACCAACAAAAAGGAGGAATTTTGGATGAAAAAGAAGCTGTTTGCCCTGTGTATGATGTGCGTACTGCTTTTGTCCCTGGCGGGCTGCGGCGGCAGCGCCGGCGGCAATAAGACGGCCAGCAGCGCGGACATGGTTTCCACGGACAGCGCGAGCTACGGAGACTTTAATTCGGGTGCGGAAGCGGGCTGGGATATGCCGATGGAGGCTCCTGAACCGGCGGAGGCCGACGGCGGTTACGGCGGGATCGACGGAGGCAGCAACATCCCCGCCGACGCGAAAATGATCTATACCGCAGACCTGGAGCTGGAGACCAAGGAGTTTGACGACGCGGCCCAGGCGATTGCTGACATCGTGAAGGAGCTGGGCGGCTACTTTGAGAGCCGCAGCGTCAACCAGGGCGGTTACTACCGGAGCCTGGACTGCACCATCCGTGTCCCGGCGGCGAATTTCAGCGCCCTGCTGGAGCGGGCGGGTGAGGCGGCCCATGTAACCAGCCGGCACGAGTACTCCGACAACGTCAGCGAGGCCTACTACGACCAGGAGGCCAGGCTGACCACCCAGCGCACGAAGCTGGAGCGCCTCCAGGAGCTGCTGAGCAGGGCGGAGAACATGGAGGACATCATCACCCTGGAGAGCGCTATCAGCGAGACGGAGCTGCAAATTGAGTATCTGACCGGCAGTCTGCGGAAATACGACAGCCTGATCGACTACTCCACGATAAACCTGTACTTACGGGAGGTCTACCGGCTCTCTACCGACGAGGAGGCGCCGGTGACGTTCGGCCAGCGGTTCACCTCCGCGTTTTCCCTGGGATTCCAGCGGGGCGTGGATGGAGTGGAGGACTTCATCATCTCCATGGCCCGGAACTGGATGACGCTGCTGATCTGGATTGTGATCATCGTGGTGATCGTTCTGCTCCTGCGCCGCCGGAGACGGAAAAAGCGGGCGGCCTCCTCCCTGCCGAAGGCAGTCAAGACGGAAGCGGAGAAACCGGAAGATAAAAAGGAAGATTAAATCACAGGGGGCCGGATTCCGGCCCCCATGTTTTTCTTGACAATATCGATATTCGATGTTATAGTGGAAGCAGAAATAACGATTATCGATATTGGAAAGGAGGAGCGTCATGGCGCGGGAGAAATTTCAGACGCTGACGGAGCAGATGTTTTATATCCTCCTCTGCCTCCAGAGGGAGTGCTGCGGGGTGGATGTGATGGAGCAGGTGGAGCGGATGACCGAAGGGCGGGTGGTCATCGGACCGGGGACGCTCTACAGTCTGCTGGAGAGTTTTCTCAAAGAGGGGTTTATTCAGGAGACACGGGTGGACGGAAGAAAGCGCAGCTATCAGATCACGGTGAAGGGTCGGCTGCGGCTGGAGGAGGAGGTCCAGAGACTGCGCAGGCAGACGGAGGATTATGTCCGTTTCGGAGAGGGGGCCAGGGCATGAGCAGGGATAAAAAGCGCCAGATGTTCTGGTATCAGGTGGATGATTCGGAGGCCGTCGCCCGGCATCTGGAGAAGATGGCGGCGAAGGGGTGGCTGCTGGAGGGAGTGGACAACTGGTATTTCACCTACCGCCGGGCAGAGCCGGTGCGGGTGAAGTACGCCATCACCTATTTCCCGGATGCTTCTGTCTATGATCCCGGCCTGACCGAGGGCCAGGAGACTTATGCGGACTACTGCCGGACCGCCGGGTGGGAATTGGCCGGGGCCTATGGGCCGATCCAATACTTCCGGTCCACCCGTCCGGACCCGGTGCCCATTGAGACGGACGAGGCGGTGAAGCTCAGCGCCATCCGCCGGACGATGCGCAAGACTTTTGTACTGACCTACGTCCTTCTGCTGGCGATTCCTTTTGTGAGTCTGCCGGTGATATTGCAGCAGGTCCGGTGGGGGCCGATGAGTTTTTTCAGCAAAAATATAACCCAGGGCAACTGCCTGCTCATGGGGACAATGGCGCTGTACAGTATCGGGTTTCTGCTGGACTATCTCGTCTGGCTGCTCCGCTCCAGGTACGCCGTAGCGCGGGGCGGGGCCTGTGTCAGACCCCATACACGGACGCGGCTCTGGGCGACGGCAGCTATGCTGGTGGTCTGCGCCGCGGTGGTTGCGGGGTTTCTCATGGACACGTCTCCTAGCGGTATGGGGCCTCTCCTGCTGTTTTATCTGGCGCTCTATGGGGGCATTATGATCCTGACCCGCTGGGTCCTGCGGAGATTGAAGCGAAGCGGGGTCAGCCGCGAAAGCACCAGGGGGATCATGATCGCTTTGGTCATCGGAGTGGGGCTGTTCATAGGATTCGTGACGCCCTTCCTGTTTACCCGGCTGGCCGATGCCGGGATCATTCATACCGGGCGGGAACCGGTGGAGACTTACACCAAGACCTATGAGAATGTGTCGTGGAGCTACACCATGAACGTCTTCTATGACGAGCTCCCTGTGACTCTGGAGGAGCTGGGCTATACTGTGACACCGGAGGACCACTGTACTTATGAAGCGGAGATCGAACGCTCGCCGCTGGCGGTGCACGGGGAATATACGCAGGAAGCACTGAGCAGTGACAGTGATCTGCCGAGGCTGTCCTATCAGACCTTTGAGACGCGCTGGTCCTGGGTGCTGGGAATCTGCTGGGAGCGGCTGCTGGCGGAGCATGAGTCCAGGCAGGAGCTGACCCCTGCTCCCTGGGGCGCGGCGGAGGCGTATCACGTCGAGGAATGGAACGTCTACCTTCTGCGTTATCCGGACCGTATCGTTACAATGGATCTATGGTACGACGCCGCGCCGGAACAGGCGGAAACCGTCGTGCAGGCGTTACGGCCATAGGGTTTGCAGAAAGCGCTGAGGGTAAAACGCATAAAAACCGGCGCACAGAGCTTTTGTTGGCTCTGTGCGCCGTTGTTTCTATTTACCGAAGTGAAAAACCTTTTCGCCTGGACCGACCATGCCCAGCTGATCCCGGGCAATGTCCTCAATGAGGTCCAGATCCTCGCTGTTTTCCAGATCCTCTTTCAGCTGCTCATTGGCAGCACGCAGTTCTTTCAACTGCTGGGCATAAACCGCCTCCTCCGCCTGGGCGACCTGAAGCTGGCCGAACATGCTGTAGATCTGTGCACCGATGGCCACAAGCAGCACCGCCAGGAGCAGCATAGTCAGCCTGCTGCCGGGGCGGGTGGTCCCCTGCGGCTTCTTTTTTTTCTTTCCGGACGGTTTATTCATCTCTTCCTCCCCCTCCTGTTGGGGAGGCTTCCGCCGCCCATGCAGGAATGTAAATTTCATTGTAAACCATTTCCGGCAAAATGAAAAGACTTTTTTTCCTGTTTGGGCACATTTTTTCAAAAATTTTTGGATCAAACGGACCGGAAGCAGTATCAAGTCCAGCCAGAAGGCCCAGACAGGCCGCAAAATGCCGCTCAGCAGGCACCAGAACAGCACCGCGCCGCCCAGTACTCCCAGCGCGATGAAGATCCGCAGCTCCCCGTCCCCCGCCAGCACGAAAAACAGCACCGACACTGCCGCCGTCAGGCAGAAGGTGGTGTCCAGCACGCCGCCCCAGAGCTTTCCACCAAGTCTCCGCAGGGCCCCCAGCAGGTCGTACAGCAGGCCCAGGCACATCCCCAGTCCGGCGGCCCGCAGGAACAGGAGCAGCTGCTCGGAGACATAATTACCGGCTTCCATCAGCCGAACAGCCGCCGGAACAGCCCGCCCTGGCTACCTCTGGGCGCGGTGTCCTCATAGAGCAGGGTGTGGATGGAGCCGTCCACGTGGAGCTCCCCGCCGTCCAGATTCAGCTTTCCGATGTGCAGATCTGTGCCGCCCACTACCAGAGTACCGGCGGTGGTGTTCATGACGATCTCCTCCTCGTCGAAACGCTCCACCTCCTCTACCCCGGAGACCAGAAGCCTCGTCCGGCCATCCAGCTCCAGACGGTGCTGCATCCCGCTTATTTCCTCATACGGCATAACTTGACCCCCCATGTACATGTTTACTCCATAGGCGAACCAAGATTTCCACGAAACATATAAAAAGTTTCGTCCACCTTTTCAAAGGTGGCGGAGTCCAGACGTTAGGCGGCCTTTGGCCGCCCCAGCTGTTGGTCCGCCGCAGGCGGACCACATGGGCAGAGCCTCTGGCCGCACTCCGCAGAGTGCGGAATCCACTAAAAGCCGCGCTCAAAAAAATCTGCTCCATAGCACGATCCCAAACCTTGCGCGGCTTTCAAGCGCATTTGCTCGGGGACATCATTGGGCCTTCGGCCCAACGACCGTCCCGGCAGCCTTTGGCTGCCCTGCGTCAAACAGCGCCCGGGAGTTTCCGTCAAACTTTGATTCGCATTCCATGTATATGGGGGGTCTGTCCGATTTATGACTGGGGGAGATTTACGGCAGGCAGTACAGTGCGATGCAGAAATACTGCAAAACACTCCCTGCCAGGACAAACAGGTGCCAGACAAAGTGCATATACTTCCCTTGGGATTTGTAAAAGATGATCCCAACGGTGTACGCCAGCCCACCGGCGACCAGAAGCGCCAGCCCTGGGGCTGGCAGGGCGTCAATGATTGCCCGCATTGCCACTACGACCAGCCATCCCATCAGCGCATACAGCGCCAGGGACACCTTGTCAAACCGCTTGAGATCGATCGTATTAAGGGTGATCCCAATTGCCGCCAGGGTGGTGTTGGTCAGAAACAGCATCCATCCCGTCCGTCCTCCCACGACCAGCAGGGACATGGGCACATAAGTGCCTAGGATCAGAACGAAAATCGAGCAGTGATCCATGATCCGCAGGCGCTTCTTTACCTCCGGGTTCCGTACCCCGTGGTATACCGCTGAAGCGGTGTATAAGAGCACCAGACTGATCCCGTAGGCTGTCAGGCTGAACCCTGTCTTGGCGGAACCGGACAGGATTCCCCTGACCGCCAGCGGGGCCGCCCCCGCCAGCGCCAGCACTGCCCCCAGTCCGTGGGAAATGGTGTTGGCGATCTCCTCGCCCCTTGTTTGGAGCCTTTTCATTTTTTCAGCCGCCATAATATACTCCTTTCTGCAATTCACAAAATCATCATATCTAATATTTGATATTAGTATACCCAGTTGTAACAGATATGTCAAGCGTCTTCGCCGGATTATTTTTTGATTTCAGATATTGCATTATGCGCCAGAATGCGTTATACTACATCTTAACAAAAAGAGAGAAGGGAGCGGATCAAACATGCCCGGCGCAAAAGAAGCCGCCCGTCTGTCCGCCTGGCTGGAGGGACTGGAAAAATTTGACCTGCCGGACTGGGACAGCCTGCCCCAGCTGGATCTGTACATGGATCAGGTGATCCTGCTGCTCACCCGTTACCTCTCCCCCATGGAGCGGTACGGAGAGGAAAAAGCTATCACCGCCAGCATTATCAACAACTACGTCCGCATGAAGGTCATGCCGCCGCCGGTGAAAAANCGGTATTCCCGGGTGCATCTGGCCTANNTGNTTATCATNTGTACGCTCAAGCAGAGCCTGAGCATCTCCTGNATCCAGCGGATGCTGCCGGAGGANCACAGCGAGGAGGCNGTGCANGCGCTGTATACGGACTTNGTCCGGCAGTACCGGACCGCNGTCCGGTTNCTGTGCAGCCTGCCCCCCAGCGGGGATCAGATGGAGGACGGNGTCCGTCTNCCNGCTGCCTACCATCTGCCGCCGGAGGGGGAGNTGGTCACNACCTCCGCCATNCTTTCCACGCTGTCCAAGTCTNTNACGGAGTTCCTTCTTCAGGAGGACGAGCCNCCGGCGGAGTACGACGACGAGGACGACTAAAAAACNAAGCCCGGACAGGTCTAACTTGTCCGGGCTTTTCATATGCTCTACCGGTGATGTCCTTTTTCTTGAAAGAAAAAGGACCAAAAAGAACTTTAATATCGCTCTTTAGATCGTTGCAAATCCAAGATTTCCGCACGCNTTAGGCGGCCGGAGGCCGCCCCAGCCTAAGGCCGCCTNCNGGNGGCCCATGGGTAACGATACTGCACTTTTAATCGAGGAATAGTATGAAAGTAAAAAAATGGATGCCGGTAACGGCAGTACTTGCGATCGTAGTCCTGCTTCTTCTGCGTCCCCAGGAGGCCGCNGAGGCGGTCCGGGTCGGACTGGCCCTGTGCGGCAGGACNGTGATCCCGTCNCTCTTTCCNTTCTTTGCNGCGATTTCCCTGCTGCTNCANCTNGGGGCGGCGGAGGCNNTNAGCGGCCTGTTCNGGCCGGTGATGCAGCCCTTGTTCCGTCTGCGGGGGGAGTGTGCCCTGCCGCTGCTGGCGGGATTTTTGGGCGGCTACCCCAGCGGGGCCAAGACCGCCGCTGGACTTTACGCCCAGGGCCGGATTTCCCGCCAGGAGGCGGAGCTNCTGCTNGGNTTCTGCGACAACTGCGGCCCNGCTTTCCTGCTCAGTTATGTGGGCGCNGGCATTCTCGGCGGNACGGAGCTGGGCGTTAAGCTGTATTTGATCCACATTGCCGCCGCCCTTCTCACGGGGGTGCTCCTCTGCCGTCTGGTCAGGGACCGGGGACCCGTCCTGCTGGGCAGTTCCCTGCCAGTCAAGGCCGTCTCCTTCCCCCAGGCCCTGACCTCCTCCGTATCCGGCGCGCTGACCTCCACCCTGGGCATCTGCGCCTTTGTTGTCTTTTTTCAGGTCCTGGCCGCCCTGCCCCCGGTTCCGCTGCCGCCGCTCGCTCTGGGCGCATTGGAAATGGTCTCNGGTGCTGCNGCNCTTTCTCCGGGGCGGGCCGGGTTNNTNGCNGCCGCCGCTATNGTGGGNTGGGGCGGGCTGTCCGTCCACTGTCAGGCNATGTCGNTGACCGCNCCGGAGGGNNTGTCCTTCCGGTGGCACTGGGTCGGNAAAGCCGNGCAGGCGGCNGTGTCGGCGGGNCTGGCCTTTNTGGTTGCNGGTTGACTTGCGTTTTTCNATATGNTACACTTTGCCCTGATATAAANTNGAGATACACAGGAGAATNGCCCATGANAAAGTTATTGCTGATTACAGGTGATATAGCCGCCGGGAAGTCNACATTCTCAAAAATATTGTCTGAAAGGTACGGTATCGCTGTTTTTCAAAAAGACACCATAAAGGAAATNCTGGGTGATTTNATNGGNTTTCAGAACCGGGAAGAAAACAAAAANCTTTCCAANGCGGCAATAGAGCTTATGTGTCATATATNTTCACGGATGGCNATAACAGGCGGNAATATGATTCTNGAAGCAAATTTTCATGAAGCGGAACTGGAAAAATTGCACNCTATTGCCCGGGAAAACCAGTACGANNTTTTAACGCTTGTATTACAGGGAAATCCGGATGTCTTGTATGACAGATATATNCACCGCATGACCAAAGAAAACAGGCACCCCGTCCATCTGACCACAACAATGGATGTNAAAGAAGATTTTATCAAAACCGCAGAATGGATACGAACTGAGANGGTTATAGGNAAAACTTTGATNATTGAAGCTACNGACTTCTCNTATCAGGANGACGCGGCNATATTGNGCCAAATTGATTCTTTTATGAAAGGATANCCNCAGATATCGTTTCCNTNCATTGCCNAGGTTTCATGCNTGACAAANACTTGNGCTTNCTGCCGGATGATGNTATAATCTGGATCAATATAGAACAATAAGTGNAAGTTTTACGGAGGGAAACAAAATGCCCAGCCTATATGACCGTGCNGATATTTATGACCTGTTTGAAACNGATGACCGCTTCAACGCTTANANGCGGCATTGGGAACATGTCCTGCGGGATNCCNATATACGCTCTNTTCTGGATGTNAGCATTGGCTCCGGGTGTGTCACCCTGCCTTTGGCGGAGCTGGGNATCGCGCTGTCCGGCTCGGATCTGAGCGAGGNTATGCTGGGCANCTGCCGNAAGAAGGCAGANCGTCGGGGATATGCTGTTGATCTGCGCCAGAGTGANTTCCGGGANNTGCNGTGCTGGCAGGGTAAGAANTTNGACTGTGTGGCCAGCACGGGCAATTCCCTGCCCTANGTGTCCAACAGTGANGTGCTGGACGTGCTGGCCCNGATGGATACGCTGGTNGCGGAGGGCGGGTATCTCTACCTGGACACCCGCAACTGGGACCGCATCCTCCGGGAGCGGCAGCGGTTTTACCTCTANCATCCCTTTTTTGACGGNGAGACCCGNGTGAANCTGACGCAGGTATGGGATTACCCTGCCGACGGCTCTATGATCTTCAATCTGCTGTATACTTTCGAGCGGAACAATAAGATTCTCCAAAAGGAAATATTTGAGGAACANTACCANCCCCTTCCCCGGNGTCTNTTGNTGGACAAGCTGNCGGAACTGGGGTATCAGGAGGTCAGACAGTTCTGCTTCCCCGCCTTTTTGGNGCAGGACGCGGAGGATGCGGAGTGGTACTGCATNCTGGCGAAGAAGTGAGCTGGGCNGCACTCCGATNCNGGTACGGAAAATACAAGTCAGTTTGCGGGGGAAAGTGATGNTNGGAATATATGATTGCTTCGGGTATGGCNCAGGGTATGATGTATCCTTTGAAGACNGATACAGACTGATAAAANGNGCCGGTTTTGATTGTGTCATGCTCTGGTGGAGCGATAAGTTCGGCAGAGGAGACGGCTATCAAAAGGATGTTCAGTTNGCAAGNGATGCAGNATTNNTCGTGGAGAATATCCATGNCCCTGTNCACGANCANAACTTTTTGTCATTGGACAATCTGGACGGAGANANNGTTTTTCATGACTATTTGCAAAGCGTGAATGACTGCGCAAAAAATAATATCCCAACAGTGGTGATCCATTTGCCTGATGATACATATNCTCTGAACAATACAGGNATGGAAAGNCTGCGGGCAATTATNTNTGCGGCNGAGGANAAAGAAATACAGATCGCGTTTGAAAANNTAAGGAATATCNGTAATCTTACACNGGTATTGGATANGTTTNGTTCAAAATATGTAGGNTACTGCTATGATAGCTGNCACCATAAAAACTACGCCCCTGACGATGATTTGCTGAAGCGGTTCGGCGATCGTCTGCTGGCGCTNCATCTACAGGACAANGGGGGTAAGCACAACCAGCATCAGCTGCCTTTTGATGGGGGCATTGACTGGGCGAAGGTAATGAANAGCATNTCNCAGACAGGCTATCAGGGCGCGACATCATTGGAGCCGATGAATTGGGACTATGGNCATCTAACCATTCAACAATTCCTATCACTGGCATATCAGAGGGCCCAAAAGCTGGATAATATGAGAATGCAATAACNCAAGGAACGGCAGGGCCNNNGGCCCTGCCGTTCCTGATTNNNNCCAANATGNACCGCCTNATCTTCTCTCAAACCCCAGATACCNGGTNCCCTGGAAGGTCAGNTCNCCNTANTCCCCNTCNACCAGCATNCCGTANTCCNNGCCGCTGACGCATANCTCCATCCGGTCGCCGCTGGCTACCTGGAAGGTGACATAGTAGGTGGTAGAGGTCGAGTCGTGGCCGATCCCGTTGGCNTCCTGGTGGTGATGNTGGCTGACGTCGCCCCGCTTGGACACNACCGTGGCCTGTACCGTCAGCCGGGGCGAGTTGTTGTTCNGNTGCCACTGNCCNATGCCCTTNATGANGGTAAACAGGATCATCCCGAACACNAGGAAGAACATCAGCATAAACATGATCTCAAACCCGCCGCCGAAGAAAAAGCCCATTTTATTCCTCTCCCTTCAAAAANTCCNCGATCCGGCCGCTGCTGTAANCCTTGATCCCATNTTCCTCCANCAGCTGCGCCGTCACGCCCTGGCCNGGGATCANCTTCCCGGANAACGTCCCGTCATAGACNCACTCNCNGCCGCAGGAGGGNCTGCGCTCCTGGAGCACCGCAAATTTCACGCCGTTCGCTTTCGCNANNGCCANCGCCNNNTCCGCGCCCTTCCGGTACTCCGCCGTCACATCCGCCCCCTCCCGGGTCAGGACCTTCTCCCCTACCCGCTCGGCGGGAATCCGGGGCGTAGGCAGGCCGCCCATCTGCTCCGGGCAGACGGNNATCACATCGAATTTCTCCTTTAACGCCTCCACNGCGGGCGTGTAATTGTTCCCGCCGCTGTACTTGCAGTTNTCNCCCAGCAGGCAGGCGGANACCAGCAGTTTTTCTTTCAAATTGTAAGCTCCTTCCCGTCCAGAACGGCGCNGAGCAGCACGTCTTTCGCGTCGTAGCTCAATTTCAGNGAGAAGAAGGGCCGNTCCTCCTCCAGCANNCGGAAGAAGATCTTNTCCCCCTCCCAGATNGGCAGNTCNTAGACCTTCTCNTTNGCNANCCACTCCAGGTCGCCCTCATTGCACTCGNTCANNTCNCCNGTCCAGGCNGTNGCGGTNAANAGGTGCATGTACTGGGNGNNTTCCTGCCCCTCNCAGTCAAAGGTNACGATGCCCCGGAAGCGGTAGTCCGTCAGNGTCAGGCCGGTTTCCTCCCAGGTCTCCCGGAGGGCGCAGTCTTCAGGGCTCTCGCCCTCCTCGAAGCCGCCGCCCACGCCGATCCACTTGTCGTGGTTGATGTCGTTTTTCTTTTTCACACGGTGGAGCATCAGGTACTCCCCTGCTTCGTTTTCCAGGTAAATTAAAGAAGTGTTATACAACGTGCTCACCCCCAAATCAGATAGCTGATGCCGTACAGCACCGGCTGGTGTAAAACATAGATGATCAGGCTGTTCCGCCCCGGCCAGGTCAGCGCCTTCGGCAGCGGCGCAGTCAGGATTTTATTCTCCCTGTGCTCCAGGCACCATCCACCGAACACCGTCCCGATCAGAAACAGGAAGAACCACGGCAGCAGCGGGAAATAGTCCGCGCTGCGGAACCCCGCGGCCCGGAGCCCCAGCGGATACAGCCACTCCGCCGAGACCCGGACGCTCTCCGTCCAGAATTTCGTCAGGAAGAACAGCGCCAGATACCCCGCCGCCGCGCCCCAGCCGGGGAGCTTTTGCAGATACTTTCCCATATAGTGGTACAGCACCATGGAAATACCCAGGAACATCAGGACGCCGAACCGAATAGTCTGACCGGCAAACGCCGCCCCGGCCTCCACCACCACGCCGCAGACCAGCACCACGGTCCCATGGCGCATATTGCTGCGGGAGAACCTTGCGCTGGCCCCCGCCAGGAAAATAAAAGAGCAGCATATAAACCGCTCCAGAATATTCAGCGGCGTAGAAAAGAGCTGCCCGGCGCTCATAACGCCGAAGATATACAGGTCATACAGAAAGTGGTACACCACCATCAGCACCACCGCCAGGCCGCGCCAGGCATCCAGAATATCGAAGCGCTTCATGGCTGATCGTCCTCCCGCTGTGTCTTGTTGTGTCAGAAATCCCGATGATTCTCCGCCTATTATATACCACAGATCCGCTTACCGTCAAGGCGCTGGGTGAAAGCACGCCTGTCTCATAAAAATAAAATGCCGGTTTCAGGGGATGAAAACGGGCCGGTGGGGACACCGGCCCCTACAAAATCAACATCTGTGTAGGGGCCGATGTCCTCATCGGCCTGTTATATAGCCTATGGGGTTGATGAATTTGAATTTATGAGATGGGCGTGAAAGGAACGATCTCATTAAAAAGCGGTGCAGCCCCCTGCACCGCTTTTCGCTGCATTTTGAAGAATCTTACCGGATAAAATTCGTCCGATGGAAGGGCTCCTTTTCCGGCACGCCGTACTTTTCCTTCGCCATTTCGATGCCCCGCATAAGGAAGGTCATATTCCTCGCCAGGGTACGCATACTCTGGAGGCCCTCCTCATCCTGAGCGGCCTCGCCGGGCAGCGCGCCGTGGATGCTGTTCCAGTACTGGCCGGAGGCCACGGGCATCCCGGAGATGGTGAAGAACTTGTTCAACTCGTCGAAGGTGGCGGAGAGCCCGCCCCGCCGTGCGGCCACCACGGCGGCGCCCACCTTCATGGTCTTGTCGAAGTGAGTGCTGTAGAACAGCCGGGTCAGGAACGCCACCAGCGTTGCGTTGGCGGAGGCGTAGTACACCGGACTGCCCACCACCAGGCCGTCGCACGCCTCAAACTTGGGGGCGGTCTCATTGACCAGGTCGTTGAAAACGCACTTGCCGTTTTCCCCGCATTTGCCGCAGGCGATGCAGCCCCGGATGTCCTTATTGCCCACGTGGATGATCTCGGTCTCTACGCCCTCCTGCTGGAAAATCTTCTCCATCTCATGGAGTGCGGTGGCAGTGTTGCCGCTGGGGCGGGGACTGCCGTTGATCATCAGTACTTTCATTTGCCGTCGTCCTTTCTGTGTTGGAATGGGAGGCGGGTTCCCTGTTTTCCCGGAAACAGCCGCCTCCTGTTATGTTATGAGTCCATTATATAGGAATAGAAGGAACAAGTAAAGTCTCTTTTGGTTGATAAGTGAAAACGTTTATGCCTTCCCGCCGTTGTCCTTGAGCTGGTGCCGCAGCTGCCGGAAGGAGCGCCCCCGGAGGTTGTTGCGCTCGATGATCTCTGAGATACGCCCCTCGGCGGCCTCCATCTCCTCGTGGAACTCCCTTGCGGATACCCGGATAGCCCCGTGCCCCAGAATGATCAGCTGCTCCAGGTTGTCCGACGTAGCCACCCGCACCCGCCGGTCCGGGTTTGCCCGGGAAATTTCATAGGTAGCCCGCTCGATATAGGCGTCGGCGGTCTCCGCCTCCTTGGTGTAGACCACATGGATGTTCCGGTAGTGCTCCACCGACCCCGGATTCCCCTTCACCTTGTAAGCGTCGAACACCAGGATCACCACGCACTTCTGATACCCCTGATAGTTGCACAGCAGATCCATCAACAGATGCCGCGCCCCCTCCAGGCTGTCCCGGGCCAAAACCTTCAGCTCGTCCCACGCGAAGATGATGTTGTACCCGTCCACCAGCAGATATTCCTGTCCCGCCGCCCGGCTCGGCACCGTCCGCTTCGTCAGCGTGGGCGGCGGCTTGGGGGCGGGCCGGAACGCCTCGCCGGGGTCCGGGCCTTTCCGCTTCACCTGCCCATAGGTCCGCTCAAAAATCGCCTGCAAGGACTTCTCCTCCGCCTGGGACGACGGATAGGGAACCGACGGGCGCGGATTGGAGGACATCACCGGAACCTCCGGCTCGTCCTCCTCCTCCAGATCCAAAGTCTCCAGATGGGCAAAAGAGGGCACCTGGTCCCACTTCACCAGGACCCCTGCCCCATGGGAGCAGAAGACGGAATCCGGCGAGTTATCGAGATCCGCCTCCGGATCGTACCCCAGCTCTGCTATGACCTCGTCCGCGTTGTGACAGACTTCATATCCCCCCAGCGTACAGCTCAGCCGCCCCCGTCCCCGGGTATAGGACGCCACCGTCTGCCAGTATCCTCCCAGCTCCGATACCGGCGCGCTGCCTGTGAGCAGGGCGGTCTCCCCCAGCGTCTCTGGGGGATCGAACCGTCCTCCCATCTGCTGCACGTCGGTCATGGCCCGCCCCAGGTTTTCTCCGGGCAGCTCCAGCCGGAAGTCATACCAGGGCTCCAGCAATACGCTTTCCGCGCTCATGAGCCCCTGCCGCACTGCCCGGTAGGTGGCCTGCCGGAAGTCGCCGCCCTCGGTGTGCTTTTCGTGGGCCCGCCCCGCCGTCAGGGAAATTTTGATGTCCGTAATGGGCGATCCGGTGAGGACTCCCAGGTGCGGCTTTTCCATCAGATGGGTCAGCACCAGCCGCTGCCAGTTCCTGTCCAGCTTATCCTCGCTGCACGCCGTAACAAAGCGCATCCCGCTGCCCCGGGGCAGCGGCTCCAGCAGCAGATGGACCTCCGCATAGTGCCGCAAAGGCTCGTAGTGGCCCACGCCCTCCACGGGGGCGGCGATGGTCTCCCGGTAAATGATGCCGCCGGCTCCGAAATCCACGGCGAACCCGAAGCGCTGCTCGATCAGCCGCCGCAGCACCTCCAGCTGCACCTGCCCCATGAGCCGCACGTGGATCTGCTGCAAGCGCTCATTCCAGAGGATGTGGAGCTGGGGGTCCTCCTCCGCTAAAAGGCGGAGCTTGTCCAGCGCCACATGGGGGTCTGTGCCATCCGGCAGAAGAAGACGGTAGTTCAGCACCGGCTCCAGCTCCGGCGGCGCGGAGGCGGCCTCCTCCCCCAGACCCTGGCCGGGGTAGGTCTTGGTAAGTCCCGTGACGGCGCAGACCGTCCCGGCCTCCGCCTCGTCTAGGGGGCGGAATTTGGCCCCGGAGTAGATCCGGATCTGCTCCGCCTTTTCCTCCCAGCCCTCCCCCTGCCTGTCCGCGCCGGAGAGCAGGGCCTTCACCCGCAGCTTCCCGCCGGTGATCTTCATCCAGGTCAGCCGCGCCCCCTGCTGATCCCGGCCGATTTTGTATACCTTGGCCCCAAATTGGGCGGGATACTCCGGGCGGGGAATATACTCCGACAGGCCGGACAGAAATTCGTCCACCCCCGTCAGCTTCAGCGCCGAGCCGAACCAGCAGGGAAACACCGCCCGCTCCCCGATGAGCCGCCGCAGGGTCTCCCCGGACAGGGCCCCGTCCTCCAGGTACTCGGTCAAAGCCTCCTCNCTGGCGGTGGCGGCCTCNTCNTGNAANTCCGGCGCGCCGAAATNCACAAATCCNTCGCCCAGCCGCTGCNGCAGNGAGGCCAGCAGNGCCTCNCNGTCNGTNCCCGCCAGGTCCATTTTGTTGATAAACAGAAAGACGGGNAGTTTGTGCTTCTCCAGCAGCCGCCAGAGNGTCAGNGTATGTGCCTGCACCCCGTCGGTGCCGCTGATGACCAGNACGGCGCAGTCCAGNACCTGTAAGGCCCGCTCCATCTCGGCGGAGAAGTCCACATGNCCCGGCGTGTCCAGCAGCGTGACCTCCCTGGCTGCATCAGCCCCATGATCCTCCAGAGAAAACACCGCCTGCTTGGAAAAAATGGTGATCCCNCGCTCCCGCTCCAGGTCCTCGGTGTCCAGAAAAGCGTCACGGTGGTCCACCCGCCCCAGAGAGCGGATGGCCCCGGTTTTATATAGAATGGCCTCCGACAGGGTGGTCTTCCCCGCGTCCACGTGGGCCAGTATGCCGATAACTGCTTTCTTCATGAAAATTCCTCGCCGGTTTGATTTCTTTCATACCTTTTCCTGACCAGTATAACACAAGATCGTGAGGGTGAACAGTTTTCCGCGGGAATTTTTTGTTTTGTTCCGATCGATCCTTTTCCTATGCCTGTCTCATAAAAAACAAGATGCTGGGTTCAGGGGAGGGAAATGGGCCGGTGAGGACACCGGCCCCTACAAAATCGATGTCGGTGTAGGGGCCGATGTCCCCATCGGCCCATTGTGCTGTCTGTAGACTTGGCGAATTCAAATATATGAAACGGGCGTGCCCTTCCCCAAAAAACGCTGGACAGCGGCTTTGAAATCGATTATACTGTAAAAAGGAAAGTTTTTGCATCGCCCCGGGATGGGGCGGGAAAGGAGTCTCCTGTGCGCATTAACCCCCTACTGCTGGAAAAAATAAAGGAGTCCCTGTCCTCCGTACTGCCCATCACCGCAATCGTCATGGCGCTGAGTATCACCATCGTGCCTCTGACGCCGGGGGTGCTGGTGCTGTTTCTGTTCGGGTCCTTCCTGCTGATCGTGGGNGTGGGAATGTTCACCCTGGGCGTGGATATGTCCATGACCCCCATGGGCAGCGCNATCGGCGTGACCATGAGCCGGGCTAAACATATGGCAATTCCGCTGGTAGTAGCTTTNATACTGGGGATGCTNATCACCGTGGCGGAGCCGGANCTGACCGTGCTGGCCCAGCAGGTGCCCGCTATCCCCAACCAGGTGCTGATTTTCACCGTAGCNGCCGGAGTGGGCCTGTTNCTNGTGGTGGCNCTGCTGCGCGTCATGCTGAANATCCCCCTGTCCCTGCTGCTGGTGGGCTTCTACGTGGCCGCCTTTGTGCTGGCNATCCTGNTTACNCCCAACGACTTTATCCCCGTGTCCTTCGACTCCGGCGGCGTGACCACCGGNCCGATCACGGTGCCNTTCATCATGGCNCTGGGCGTGGGCCTCGCCTCGGTGCGNAACGATAAGAANGCCACCAGCGACAGCTTCGGTCTGGTGGCCCTGTGCAGTATCGGGCCCATCGTCTCGGTGCTGATCCTGGGCATCTGCTACGCCCCCGACAGCGCCAGCTATACGCCCACCTCCCTGGCGGAGATAGCCACCACCCGGGACGCCGCCCGGGAGTTTGTCTCCGCCCTCCCCCACTACGCCCGGGAAGTTGCCGTGGCCCTGCTCCCCATCTGCGCCATGTTCCTGCTGTTCCAGCTGGGCACCCGGCGGTTCAAGCGGAAGCAGCTGCTGCGGATCGTCAGCGGCCTGGTCTATACATACGTTGGTCTGGTGACGTTCCTCACCGGCGTGAACGTAGGTTTTATGGGCGCGGGAGAGCTGATCGGGAAAACCATCGCCAACAGCAGGCTGCCCTTCCTCCTGATCCCCGTGGGTATGATCATGGGCTATTTCATCGTGTCCGCCGAGCCGGCGGTCCACGTGCTGGTCAAGCAGGTGGAGGAGGTCTCCATGGGCTCCATCTCCCAGTCCGCCATGCGGCAGGGCATGTCCATCGGCGTGGCCATCTCCATCGGCATCGCCATGCTGCGGGTGCTGACCGGTATCTCGATCCTGTGGTTCATTATCCCCGGCTACGCCATTTCCCTGGCGCTGACGTTCTTCGTACCCCAGCTGTTCACCGGCGTGGCCTTCGATGCCGGCGGCGTGGCCTCGGGACCCATGACGGCCACCTTCCTGCTGCCCTTTGCCATGGGAGCCTGCGAGGCGGCGGGGGGTAATCTGATGACCGACGCTTTTGGCCTGGTGGCGCTGGTTGCCATGACGCCGCTGGTTGCTATCCAGCTGCTGGGTCTGGCGGGCCGCGTGCGCAAGCGTCTGGCGGATGACGCGCTGAAGGCGGAAATGGCGAAGGTGGAGGACTGCGTCCTCTATTACGACTGAGGTCATAAAAGAGGCTGGTATCTCCTTTTAACCGAAAAACGAGATATTATTGTACTGACAGATTGGGATCAGTGGCAATGCCTTATAGATTTTCAAAAGATGTGAAGCGGTGGTAAAGAATGTGGGTATCAACGATAACAGAAGAAAATCTAACAAATGATGTAATAGATCGTCTTTTATTTGAGGGCTTGCATGATAACGGGGCGGGTGTTGACTGTATTATTGTCTTGGGCAGTAAAAAGGCGGCAAAATATAGAGTTCCTGTCGCGGCTGAGGCATTTTTTGCGGGCAGATCTGAAAAGCTCATGCTTTGTGGAGGGAAAACGAGGGACTTTTCAGGTGAAAGCATGACGGAAGCAGAGAATATGTATCAAAAAGCCGTAGAATTAGGAGTCCCGGAAACAAGCATTATTATTGAAAAAAATTCTCAGAACACGATAGAAAATATATTATGTTCCCTTTTGGAATTACAGCGTTCCATGTGGCTTAATCAAGTAAAAAGCGTTTTGCTGGTGACAACAACGTATCATATGCGCCGAAGTTTGCATACAGCAAAATATCTTTTTCCGTCTCATATCAGTGTATATCCTTGTCCGGCAGATGACACCACAACGAGAAGGGATAATTGGATGAATACACCTGAAGGGATCGACAGAGCAAACAAGGAAGCATGGAACATTGTAAGGTGCGTTAATAACGGAGTAATTCCTGATTTTGAAATATGAAATATTATAGCAATCATCAAAATACGTGGCACCCTTGTAGGGCCCGATGTCCTCATCGGGCCGTCCACAGGGCAGATAGGCAGATCCGGTAGGACGGGCCGATGAGGACATCGGCCCCTACAGGACAGGTGCCATCAATTTTGAACCCTGCTATATAAAAATTTCAGTTCGTAACGATATGATCTAACTTCACGCCTGAGACCTTGCGGCGCTTCACGGAGCAGCTGTGCAATTGCAGGCGCAAAACAGGGAGAACCGTCTATGAAAAAACCGGAACAGATGGCCCTCATCATGTCCATCGTGGAGCGGGGCAGCGGCAGCAAGCTGGTGAAGCTGTACAACAAAGAGCAGGTCTTCACCCACGTCCGCTGCGAGGGACAGGGCACCGCTACATCGGAGATCCTGGACATCCTGGGCCTGGGCAGCTCAGAGAAGGACATCATCCTCAGCATCACCACCCGCACCGCCGCCCGCGTCCTGCTGGATAAGCTGGACGACGCGCTGCGGGGGGCCGCCCCGGGGCGGGGCATTGCCTTTACCATGCCGCTGTCGGCGGTGAGCGGCCTGATCGCCGCCTTTATCGATCTGAAAACCAAACCGGAGAGCGAGGGAAGCGAACCTATGGAGAATCAGCCGAAAAACAGCATGATCCTGGTCACCGTGAACCAGGGGTATACCGAAACGGTCATGGAGACGGCCCGGAAGGCCGGGGCCCGGGGCGGCACCATCATCCGCGGCCGCTGGGCGGGGGACGAGAGCTTTGCCCAGTCCTCCGGCATCACCACCCTCCAGGAGGAGAAGGAGCTGATCTTCATCGTGGTCCCCACGGAGATCCGGAACCGGATCATGGACGCCGTCTCCAAGGAGCACGGCCTGCGCACCGAGGCCGGCGCCATGGTCACCTCCATCGGTGTGGAACANCTGGTNCGTTTNGGNTAAAAAGCGGNATNTATGACGATTATTTTACCCGCCAACCCGCCNTACAGCNAAAANCTCAGGGNGCTGCTGCTTCCCCTGCTCCCCGCCGGAACGGCCCTGCGGGACCCCGNCGACGGCCTGGAGNGCTTNCAGAATGAAAAGCTCCTGTTTGCCGTNGCCCTGGACGAGGGCGGCTGCGGCCTGGAGTATTACAGGATGCTCACCGCCCTGCGCCGGGGCGAGGCCCGNCTGGACGGCTGCACCGCCGGTGTGGTGGTNACCGGCCAGGGGGAGCTGTATACCAAGGACGTGGCNCGCGACCTGGTTCTGTCGGCCAACATGGCNGGCTGCGCTTTTCTGGGCCGCCCCCTGGTGGAGGCCACCGGGTCCCTGCGCAATTTCCGCGTCCAGGCGGAGATNCANGGCACCGATGAAGCCGCCGCCTTCTCCCTGGCGGTGGAGGAGCTGATCGACCGGCTGCTGTACTGGCCCCCTCCCCCNCCNATCAAAAAACTGCTGGCCCTCCANGCCTCCTCCCGGGCGACCAGCAANACCCTTGCCCTGTGGGACCTTGTCCGCCGGAATCTNNCCGATNCGGTGGAAGTCCNGGAGNTGGGCCTGCGCAACGGCACCATNGCCGACTGCAACGGCTGCGCCTACACCACCTGNCTCCACTTNGGGGAGCAGGGNGGGTGCTTCTACGGCGGGCCNATGGTGGACGANGTGTTNCCGGCGGTGCGGGAGTGCGACGCGCTGGTNATGCTCTGNGCCAACTATAACGACGCCCTGTCCGCCAACCTCACCGCCTTCGTCAACCGCCTGACGGCCCTGTTCCGCCAGAGCCGGTTCTACGACAAGCGGCTCTATGGTTTGATCGTCTCCGGCTACTCCGGCGGCGACCTNCTGGCNCGGCAGCTNATCAGCAGTCTGAACATGAACAAGAGCTTTTATCTGCCNCCGGAATTCTGTATGCTGGAGACCGCCAACGAGAAGGGCAGCCTGCTCAAACTCCCCGGCGTAGCGGAGCGGGGCGCGGCGTTTGCGGAAGCGATGATACGGTAAGAGCATAAAGATTATAAGAGGCCCGTCTGCCGGAAATATCCGGCGGACGGGCCTTTTTGCATTTATCGGTTTTCGTTCACAGACACAGGAGCGGAAAAATGTTTTCCGGAATGGATTCTTTTTGCTTGACAGAACACGGGTGGAGCGAGTATTATTGAATAGGATTTTTGTCGGCGGATAAAAAGGGGTATCCGCCGATTATTTCCGCATCCGGCGCAACCCGCCGGACAGGCAAAAACCCCCATTCAATAAGAGCCTCCCCCGTATCTCCCCGCATACGCTGGGATACGGTACAGGTTCAAAAGCACAAAGAAAGGATAGGAGGAAATTCATTTTATGCCGTGGTACATTACGGTAGTGATCGCAGTGATCGCGGCGGCCATTTCCTTCTTTCTCGGTGTCACCTATCGGAAGAAAGTAGCGGAAAAGGAGATCTCCAGCGCGGAGGAGGAGGCTCGCCGGATCATCAACGAGGCCATCAAGAGCTCCGAGAGCAAGAAGCGCGAGGCCCTGCTGGAGGCCAAGGAAGAGATCCTGCACAGCCGTACCGAGTACGAGAAGGAAGAAAAGAGCCGCCGGGCGGACCTGCAGAAGCAGGAGCGCCGGTTACAGCAAAAAGAAGAAAATCTGGATAAAAAGACCGAAAACATTGAGAAAAAGGAGGAGGCGCTTGCCGCCAAGCACGCCGCCGCCGACAAGACCCAGGAAGAGATCGATCTCATCAAGCGCAGCCAGACAGAGATGCTGGAGCGCATCTCCGGCTTCACCGTAGAGGAAGCGAAGCAATACCTCATCTCCCAGGTGGAGGGCGANGTCACCCATGAAACGGCGCTGAAGATCAAGGAGATCGAATCCCGCGCCAAAGAGGAGGCCGACCAGCGCGCCAAGGAGATCGTGGCCATTGCCATCCAGCGCTGCGCCGCCGACCATGCGTCCGAGATCACCGTCAGTGTGGTTCCCCTGCCCAATGACGAGATGAAGGGCCGCATTATTGGCCGCGAGGGCCGCAACATCCGCACCATTGAGACCCTGACCGGCGTGGATCTGATTATCGACGACACGCCGGANGCCATCACAGTTTCCTGCTTCGAGCCCGTGCGCCGCGANGTAGCCCGGGTAGCCCTGGAGAAGCTGATCGCCGACGGCCGCATCCANCCCACCCANATTGAGGANATGGTGGAGAANGCCAAGCGCGAGGTNGACGCCGTCATCAAGAGCGAGGGCGAACGCGCCGCNTTNGAGACCGGCGTCCGGGGCCTGCATCCGGANGTCATCAAGATGCTGGGCCGTCTCCACTACCGCACCAGCTATGGNCAGAACGTNTTGCAGCACTCCATNGAGGTCAGCCANATCGCGGGCCTGATGGCNTCGGAGCTGGGACTGGACGTCCACTCCGCCAANCGNGCGGGCCTGCTCCACGACATCGGCAAGGCCCTGGACCACGAGTACGAGGGCACCCACGTGATGCTGGGCGTGGAGTTCTGCAAGAAGTACAAGGAAAAAGAGGACATCCTCAACGCCATCCAGGCCCACCACGGCGACGTGGAGTGCAAGACGCTGATGGCCTGNCTGGTCCAGGCGGCGGANGCGGTCAGCGCCGCCCGNCCCGGCGCCCGGCGGGAGAATCTGGAGAATTATATCAAGCGGCTTGAAAANCTNGAGGAGATCACNGGGACNTATCCCGGGGTCGAGAAGAGCTACGCCATCCAGGCGGGCCGCGAGGTNCGTGTCATGGTNCGTCCCGAGCAGGTCAGCGANGATCAGATGGTTATTTTGGCCAGNGANCTGGCCAANAAGATCGAAAACGAGCTGGAGTATCCCGGACAGATCAAGGTTCATTTGATCCGGGAGACGAAGGTTGTCGAATACGCNAAATAAAAATACGACCCCCGCGCCGTCNGGCGCGGGGGTCTCCTCTTTTGCCGCCGCTGCGCGGCGGCCCCGGCTNNAATNTNATTTTAGNTTNGCCCNNCCGNGCGGGGGACGGGGGCNNNCTTTTCGCGCGNGCGAAAAGNNNCAAAAGCTCGCTTAGGAAACTACGTTTCCTAAGAACCTTCCTGAATTACGGGGGTGTTTAGTGACGCTACGACGTAACGGGTTTGATTCTACCAGGGTGCTTACCCACATGCTCGGTGCCTTGCGTCTACCCGTTCGCCCTAACTGGGCCAGCAGCATGATCCGCTTCTATTCTCACTACCTGGCCACCACCAAGAGGACCAATCTATTTCCCAGCACCCCGGGGAGCTCCCCTCGTGTTAAAACGGTAGGGACCAAGTCAACATACTGAAATAGACGCAAGGCAGGCGAAACCACACCCGCAGTTTGGTAGACCGGACGAACTACAGGATCAGCGCAAAAACAATATCCCCCGTAATAAATAAGGGAGTCTTGAACCGTAGGTTCAAGCGCGTTTTTGCCTTCTTTTGTCGCGTGACAAAAGAAGGCGCGGAGTCCGGGGCCGCGTAGGTCCCGGGCTAAAGGGCAGAAAAATCTCCCGTTCGCGCCCACAGGGCGCGAAGATAAGACCAAAAAGGGGAGGAACCTTACACCTATGTAAGGTTCCTCCCCTTTTTGTAAGGTAAAACAATGGAATGAAGCCTCCGAATCCGCTATAATAAACCTGCAAACAAACCCAAGGAGGAAAAAAGAAATGCCAATCCTTCAAGTCAGCGACCTGAAAAAAATCTATACCACCCGCTTTGGCGGCCAGCAGGTGCAGGCGCTCACCAGCGTCAACTTCGCCGTAGAGCCGGGCGAATATGTAGCCATCATGGGCGAGTCCGGCAGCGGCAAGACCACCCTGTTAAATATCCTCGCCGCCCTGGATAAGCCCACCAGCGGCCAGGTACTCCTGGACGGAAAAAACATCGTCACCATCAAGGAAAAGGATATCGCCGCCTTCCGCCGTGATCACCTGGGCTTCGTCTTCCAGGACTTCAACCTTCTGGACACCTTCTCCATCAAGGACAATATCCTCCTCCCCCTGGTGCTGGCAGGCAAGACCTACATGGAGATGGAGCAGCGCCTCCTCCCCCTGGCCCGGCGGCTGGGCATCGACGCCCTGCTGAAAAAGTACCCCTACGAGGTCTCCGGTGGTCAGAAGCAGCGGGTAGCCGTGGCCCGTGCCCTGATTACAGAGCCGAGGATCGTCCTGGCCGACGAACCCACCGGCGCCTTGGACAGCAAGGCCACCGACAGCCTGCTGAGCCTCTTCGATCAGGTCAACGCCGAAGGCCAGACCATCCTCATGGTCACCCACTCCACCAAGGCCGCCAGCCACGCCAAGCGGGTCATGTTCATCCGGGACGGCGAGGTGTTCCACCAGATTTACAAGGGCGTCAGCTCCACGGAGGAGATGTACCAGAAGATCTCCGACACCCTGACCCTCCTTGCCGCCGGAGGTGAGGAAGATGCGTAGTTCCCTCTATCTCAAGCTGGCCCTCCAGAGCATCCGCAATAACCGGAAATTCTACCTCCCCTATATCCTGGCCCTGCTGGGGGATGTTGCGGCGATCTACATCATGTACGCCCTGGTCAACGACCCCGGCGTGGTCAACATGACCCCTGGACGGGGCAACGGGTACATGTACGTGCAGATGTTCATGACTCTCGGCATGGTCATTGCCTTCTCTTTCTCCGCCATCTTTGTGCTGTATATCAACGGTTTCCTCATGAAGCAGCGGAAAAAGGAACTGGGCCTATACAACATCCTTGGCATGGGCAAGCAGCACATTGCCGTAGTCCTGGTGATTGAGACGCTGTTTATCGGCGTAATCGGCATCGGCGGAGGAATTGCCATTGGGATGCTCCTCCATAAATTGGTCAGCCTGGTTCTCCACAAACTGATGGGAATGCCGGTGCCCTTCGGGTTCTATATCTGCTGGAACGGCATGGCACAGACGGCGGTGCTGTTCGCCGCCCTGCTGGCGGTGACGCTGTTGCTGAATCTCAACAAGGTCCGCGTATCCAAGCCTATTGAACTGCTCCACGGCAGCAATGTGGGCGAGCGGGAGCCCAAGACCCGCTGGCTCATGACCCTCCTGGGCGTCGCAACCCTGAGCTGGGGCTACTATATCGCCGTCACCACCCGGACCGGCATGGACGCCATTATCACCTACTTTGGCGCGGTAGCGCTGGTAATCATAGGCACCTACTGCCTGTTCACCGCCGTGAGCATCTTCGTACTGAAAGCCCTGCGGAAGAACAAAAAGTTCTACTACAAAACCAGCCACTTCATCGGCGTATCCGGTATGCTCTACCGTATGAAGCAGAACGCCGTGGGCCTTGCCAATATCTGCATCCTGTGTACCATGGTGATGGTCATGCTCTCCGGCACGCTGTCGCTGTATCTGGGGACAGCGGACATGGTGCAGGAGCAGTTCCCCGGGGATATCAATGTCGAAGTGCGCTACTCCCTCCAGCCCCTGGATGGCTGGGGAGACGCCCCTGAGGACTGGACCCCCTTCAACCCCGACGCTATGACGGCTGTACAGACGGGCTTTATCGAAAGCCAGGGCGTGAAGGTGGAGAATGTCCGGACCAGCTACAACCTGAGCTTTGGCGCGGGGCTGATCGAGGATGGCGTATATACCACCGACCGCTTCAACGAGGCCGCCAAGGGCGGGATTGTCATGATGACCTGCATGACAGAGGACAACTACACCGCCGTCACCGGCGAAACGCTGCATCTGTCGCCTGACGAGGTTGCGGTCTATGGGATCAAGGGGGAGAATCTGACCATCCGCTGGACGGTTCCGGATGAGGGCCGGGAGTTGGGCGAATCCACCTTCCGCATCGTGAAGACACTGAACAAGAACCCGGATTTTGAGCCCTCCATCACCGCCCTGGCAACCGTAGTTGTCTCGGACAACGCCGTGATCAGCGACCTCTGGGCCAAACAAGCGGAGGCCTATGGGGATGATTGGTCCACGATGCACTGGTGCGCCTATCTGGATGTGGATTGCGACGAGGAAATGATGTATGAACTGGAGCGCCGCTACCAGGACGCCGTATTAAACAGNGATTTCTACGAGGGCACCGGCAGCTGGCTGCAAAGCACCTGGAATCTGCGCAGCGAGCGTGCGGAGGACGCCTACGGCCTTGCGGGNGGNTTCCTGTTCCTGGGNATCTTNCTGGGCTTCATCTTNCTGCTGGCCACAGTGCTNATTATCTATTANAAGCAAATCAGCGAAGGNTACGAGGACAAGGACCGCTTCGAGATCATGCAGAAGGTNGGNNTNAGCCGCGCCGANGTCAAGCGCTCCATCCACAGNCAGATCCTGATGGTGTTCTTNCTNCCTATCGTGGTGGCCTCCATTCACATTGCCTTTGATTTCAACATGGTGGANAAGCTGCTGACCATGTTCTATATTCAAAATACCNCCCTGACCGCNNTGTGTACTNTAGGTACAGTGCTGGTGTTCTTCGTGGTCTANGGAGTGGTGTATCTGCTGACGGCAAGAACCTACTATAAAATTGTTGANAGATAGTANTGGCAGAAGNCGGAAGCGCANTGCGGCCCTTTAGAACGGGCGGANAATGTCCGCCCCTACNGATACCGCATCAGATAGTGCCCTTATGCCCTGTAGAAGCGGGCGAGCAATGCTCGCCCCTACACAGATNGCAGGTAGACGACAAATCATCACCCCTGCACTCCGGGAGCTCCCCTCGCGTNATACGGTAGGGACNAAATCAACGTCCTGAAATAGANGCTAAGCAGCNGAAACCACANCNGNACTCCGGTANNCCGGACGGACTGGAGGATGAGCGCAAAAAATCAATNNCCCCCGTAATAAATAAGGGATTCTTAAACCGCNAGGTTTAAGCACGTTTTTGCCTACTTTTGTCGTGCGACAAAAGTAGGTCCGGGGTCCGGGGGTGGATAACCCCCGGGCTAACGGAAGAAACCACTNATTTNAGAAAGGAGCAGTAAAGAATGGACCGCATAGATACTGCCTTAATGATCGCCATGCTGTGCCTGATGGCAGGCACGCTGCTGGTAGGGTTCAGNCGCCCGCTGTGGTGGATGCTCCACCAGCGGGGCCCGGACGGCGCGAAGCACGCGCCGCGCCACTACGAGTGGCTGCTGCGCCTGCCTGGGATCGCGCTGCTGGCGGTAGCGGGNGGCATCATNGCCATGAGCGTCATGGGGATGTTNCCNTTCCANTAAANNCAGAAAACCGGCCCACCTGATGGCGGGCCGGTTTTCTGGGGAAAAATTCTTTATCCCTTTACCTTGACAAATCGCAGATCCATGGTATAATGCANATAAATCAAAAGAAAACGCAGTGATGGGGAAAAAGCGAAACAGCTCCCGCTTCAGAGAGCCGGCGGANGGTGCGAGCCGGCGGAGGGACGCTTCGTATCAGTCACCCCGGAGCGGCCGGTCTGAACGAGGGAGCNTCCCTTCAATAGGACGGACGGAGCCCGACCGTTATCGTGGGAAGTGATGTTAGTCACACTGAGCGGCCGCCTCCGGCGGCAAGAAGAGTGGTACCGCAAGATCATTGTAAAACAATGATCCTGTCTCTTTGTAGGAAAAGAGACAGGATCTTATTTTTTGTTCCAAGAAAGGATGATAAAATTGAAATTAACCGGCGCTGACATTATTGTCAAGACCATCATTGAGCAGGGCGTCCGGACGGTGTTCGGCTATCCCGGCGGACAGGTNATCAATATTTATGATTCNCTGTANAAGTACCGGGACGAGCTCANCCACGTGCTGACCGCCCANGAGCAGGGNGCCTCCCATGCCGCCGACGGCTGGGCCCGCGCCACCGGGAANCCCGGCGTNGTNATCGCCACCTCCGGNCCCGGGGCCACCAACCTGGTCACCGGCATCGCNACCGCCTATCTGGACTCNGTCCCCATGGTTGCCATCACCGGCAACGTGCCCAGCTCCCAGATCGGCACCGACTCCTTCCAGGAGATNGATATCACCGGTATNACCCTGCCNATTACCAAGCACAATTANTTTGTGGGNAACATNGAGGANNTGGCGGACACCATCCGGGAGGCGTTCCAGCTGGCNATGTCGGGCCGNCCCGGCCCGGTGCTGGTGGACGTCCCCAAGGACATNCANATNGCCGCCTATGANTANGAACCCAAGCCCCCCGTTGTGCCCGACCAGTTCCAGGCGGCCAAGGAGTCCCGGATTCAGGAGGCGGCGGCGTGCATCAACGCGGCCCACCGGCCCTTTATNTACTTCGGCGGCGGTCTGATNGCCAGCGGGGCNCAGGAGGAGCTGCTGGCGCTGGCNGAGAANATCGACGCGCCGGTAGGCTGCTCCCTGATGGGCGTGTCGGGTGTTNCCACNGANCATCCCCGGTTCCTGGGGATGCAGGGGATGCACGGCCACTACGCCTGCTCCACCGGTATGCACCATGCGGACTGNATCATCGCNCTGGGCGCCCGGTTCAATGACCGNGTTACCGGCAACCGGGCCAAGTTTGCNACNGGNGCGAAGATNGTCCACATTGANGTGGACGGCTCGGAGCTTTCTAAAAACATCGCCGTGGACCANGGACTGCGNGGCGATGTGAAGCTGACCATGCAGAAGCTGCTGGAGCTGGTCCAGCCGGCGCAGCACCCGGAGTGGTCCCGGACCATCGCGGGTTTCCGGGAGGAGGAAAAATGGAACCGGGACAACCGCCCCGGCCTCACGCCCCGCAACGCCATGCTGACGCTGAACANGCANCTCTCGCCGGANACCCCGGTGGCCACCGACGTGGGCCAGCACCAGATGTGGGCGGCCCAGGCCCTCTCCTTCAGCCATCCCCGNCGNTTTATCTCCAGCGGCGGACTGGGNACNATGGGCTTCGGTATGGGGGCCGCCATCGGNGCGCAGATGGCAACCGGCCAGCACACTGTGCTGGTCACCGGCGACGGCAGCTTCGGTATGAACCTCAACGAGCTGGCTACCGCCGTGGTCAACAAGGTCCCGCTGGTGATCCTGCTGCTCAATAACGGTGTGCTGGGCATGGTGCGCCAGTGGCAGACGCTTTTCTTTGACAAGCACTACTCCAACACCGTCCTGACGGACCGGCAGACCGACTTTGTGAAGCTGGCGGAGGCCTTCGGGGCCAGGGGCGAGCAGGTCGCTTCCCTGGAGGACCTGGACGCGGCGCTGGGACGGGCTTTCCAGTACCAGGGGCCGTATCTGGTGGATTGTGCAATTGACAGGGATGAATTTGTTCTCCCCATGCTGCCCCCCGGCGGAAGCATGGACGACATCATTGTGAAGGTAGGTGACTAAAGGATGCAGAGATATACCGTGGCCGTACTGGTGCGCAACCAGTTCGGCGTTTTGAACCGGGTCACCAGCATGTTCCGGCGGCGGCAGTTCAACATTGACAATCTGACCGTCAGCGAGACCGAGTCCCCGGATTATTCCCGTATCACCGTTCAGTTCAGCGGGGAGGAGAGAACCAAGAAGCAACTGGTGGACCAGCTCTACAAGCTGCCCGACGTGTGCTCCATCCGGGAGCTGGATAAGGAAAATTCTGTCAGCTTTGAGCTGCTGCTCATCAAGCTGGAGAACGATCCCGATACGCGGGGCAACATCATGGCGGCGGCGGACGCCTTTGAGGCGAAAACTGTGGACTATAGCCGGGATTCCATTGTCCTGCGGATCACCTCCGACAGCCGCCGGATCGACGACTTTATTGATCTTATGCGGGACTACAAGATCCTGGAGATCTGCCGTACCGGCGTTGTGTCCCTGGAGCGGGGCGCGGATACGATCCGGAAGGTGACAAACCTATGATGCGGTATCCAATCCGAAAGATCACCGGCGAAGAAGTGGACGAGGCGCTTTCCCTTGCGCTGGAAGTGTTCATGGAGTTTGAAGCGCCGGACTACGGGCCGGAGGGTGTGGAGTCCTTCAAACGGGATATCGTTGAAAATGAGATGTTTATCAGCCAATGCAGAGAGGGCGTCTGTCCGGTTTATGCCGCGTTTGATGGCGATAAAATTGTTGGCATCATGGGGATGCGCTCTAATAAAACGCACATCAATCTTGTATTTACGAAAAAAGAGTATCATCATCGGGGTATCGCAACAGCGTTGTTTGAATATTTGAAGCAGGACCTGCTCCGTGAAGATCCAAACCTGAAGGAGATCACGCTGAATTCTTCTCCTTATGGAAAGGGATTTTACCTTCATATCGGATTTGTTCCGCAGTCAGAGGAGCAGGAGAAACATGGGATTCGGTTTACACCGATGAAATATTTGATAAACTAAGCGAAAATTGCTGCACGTTCCAAAAATTCTTTGAAAGAGGTAAACTATCATGGCAAGAATTTTCTATCAGCAGGACTGCGATCTCCAGAAGCTGGCAAACAAGACCGTTGCTATTATTGGCTACGGCTCCCAGGGTCACGCTCATGCGCTGAATCTGAAAGAGAGCGGCGTGAAGGTCATTGTCGGACTCTACGAGGGCAGCAAGAGCTGGGCCAAGGCCGAGAGCCAGGGCCTCCAGGTCATGACCGCCGCTGATGCCGCCAAGAACGCCGACGTTATCATGATCCTCATCAACGACGAGAAGCAGGCCAAGCTCTACAAGGAATCCATTGAGCCTAACCTGACCGAGGGCAAGACGCTGGCGTTTGCGCATGGTTTTAACATCCACTTCGGCTGCATCAAGCCGCCCAAGAATGTCAACGTCATCATGATCGCGCCTAAGGGGCCAGGTCATACAGTGCGCAGTGAGTATCAGGCCGGTAAGGGTGTGCCTTGTCTGATTGCTGTGGAGCAGGATGCCACTGGCGACGCTTGGGATATCGGTCTGGCGTATGCGCTGGGTATCGGCGGCGCTCGGGCTGGCGTGCTGGAGACTACTTTCCGCACGGAGACGGAGACGGATCTGTTCGGTGAGCAGGCGGTGCTTTGCGGCGGCGTGTGCGCGCTGATGCAGGCCGGTTTTGAGACGCTGGTTGAGGCTGGGTATGATCCCCGGAACGCTTATTTTGAGTGCATTCATGAGATGAAGCTGATTGTTGACCTGATTTATCAGAGCGGCTTTGCCGGAATGCGGTATTCCATTTCCAATACGGCTGAGTATGGCGATTATATTACCGGGCCGAAGCTGATTACCGAGGAAACCAAGAAGACGATGAAGAAGATTCTGTCCGACATCCAGGATGGCACCTTTGCCAAGGACTTCCTGCTGGATATGTCCGACGCTGGCAGTCAGGTCCACTTCAACGCTATGCGGAAGAAGGCTGCGGAGCATCCTGCCGAAGTCGTGGGCGCGGACATCCGGAAGCTGTACAGCTGGAGTGACGAGGATAAGCTGATTAACAACTAAAGGCTGCGGCTCAGATGGGAGGTACGGACATGCTGCCGGAACGGATTTTAATTGACGGGCGGCTCTCCTACTGGAAGGCCATGCAGGAGCCGCTGTCGGCGGACATCGGCGTTGTGGAGGGAGACAGATACACCTGGATTTTCGACGTGGGAAACCGTCCGGAGGCGGTTGACTGCATCCGGAGCCTTCCCGGGCCGAAGCGGGTGGTCTTGTCCCATTTCCATCAGGACCATATTGGAAGCTGGCGCGAGATAGAGTTTCAGANGCTCTATCANGGGGCGCATACCTTNCGNTATACNGGNGTGGGAGAGNTTGTCCGCGGCAGTTTGACNCTGGAGGACGGCGTAAAAATCCGGCTTTTTGAAATTCCATCCAGNCACGCCAAGGGNTGTATTGGGATGGANGTGGATGNNAANTACGCCTTTTTGGGNGACGCTNNNTACTGCACGGCAAAAAATACGCAGGGCAGACCGGCTTATAACGCAAATCTGCTGGCCGATGAAATAGAGGTTCTGCGTGGGGTAAAAGCNCCNTACTTNCTTCTGAGCCACAANGATGCGTTTATACGCAAAAANGANGATGTGCTGGCGGAATTGGAGGAAATCTANGCCCGGCGGGACCCGCAGAGTGCATATATCTTTATTNGAGTNTGNGTNTTATTCTGTTNTCAAGGTNCGNTCTGCANNAGCCTTTTGTGTAGCCCGNNGTGCGNTGGCCNGATANCNGGANCGGGGNATCGACTTGCTTCAGGGCCCGCGCCTCGGAGGTGGTCTTCCCTCAATTTCATCTGAAAATGTGGGGAAAGTTGCCGGGAAGTGGGCAACCTTTGGGGAAATTTTTGTTTTTCCTTATGCAGAGCGGTTTTTCGGGAGCGGGCGGATGATATCCGCCCCTACGGGGATGCAGCGGAGTGATAGATTCTGCAAGCGGCGCGCCGGGGTCGTCGTGCCCTACGGGTGCAATACAGGCAGCGCGTATATGCCTTTTGGTTTGCGGGCGAGCAATGCTCGCCCCTACAGGGATTGGCGGTAGACGGGAACTCTTCAACACAACACCCCGGGAGCTCTCATCGCGTGGGACGGTAGGGGCTGAGTTGACATCCTGAAATAGGACCACCGCAGGCGAAACCACACCAGCAGTCCGGTAGACCGGACGGGCTGGAGGATCAGCGAAAAAAACAATTTCCCCCGTAATGCAGGAAGGTCCTTAGGAAACGTAGTTTCCTAAGCGAGCTTTTGCTTACTTTTCCCTCGCGGGAAAAGTAAGTCGTCGTCCGGGCGCGAAAGCCCGGAGCCAATTCATGAAAAAACTCCCCTCGCGCCGAAGGCGCGAAGAAAGAAGGTTTGTAAATGAAAAGTGATTCTTTGAAACTGGGGCCCCAGAATGCNCCNCACAGGGCGCTATACCATGCGTTAGGCTTNACNGAGGAAGAAATCCAAAAGCCCCTGGTGGGTATCGTCAGCTCCTACAATGAGATTGTCCCCGGACATATGAACATCGACAAGATCGTGGACGCGGTGAAACTGGGCGTCGCCATGGCAGGCGGCACACCCATTGTCTTCCCGGCTATCGCCGTCTGCGACGGCATTGCCATGGGGCACCAGGGGATGAAATATTCTCTGGTTACCCGGGATCTGATTGCTGATTCCACCGAGGCCATGGCGCTGGCCCATGGGTTCGANGCGCTGGTGATGGTNCCCAACTGNGACAAGAACGTCCCCGGNCTGCTGATGGCGGCGGCGNGGCTGAACATCCCCACNATCTTTGTCAGCGGCGGCCCCATGCTGGCGGGCCACATCGACAGCGGCAAGACCAGNTTNTCCACNATNTCNGAGGCGGTGGGNCAGTTCAACGCCGGGAAGATCAGCGAGGAGAAGCTGCGGGAGTANGAGTGCAANACCTGNCCCACCTGNGGGTCCTGCTCCGGCATGTATACNGCNAACTCCATGAACTGCCTGACCGAGGTGCTGGGTATGGGNTTGAAGGGCAANGGCACNATTCCNGCTGTTTACTCCGCCAGGATCGAGCTGGCCAAGCACGCGGGCATGGCGGTGATGAAGCTCATTGAGAAGGACATCCGNCCCCGGGACATNATGACNGAGGCNGCGTTCCGGAATGCGCTGACGGTGGATATGGCNCTGGGNTGCTCNACCAACAGTATGCTGCATCTGCCCGCTATCGCCCATGAGTGCGGGATCGAGATCAATCTGGACATNGCCAANGGNATCAGNGAGAAAACGCCCAANCTCTGCCANCTGGCCCCCGCCGGGCGGACCTATGTGGAGGAGCTGGACGAGGCGGGCGGCGTGTACGCNGTGATGCACGAGCTGTCTAAGAAGAANCTGCTNNATCTGGACTGCATGACCGTCACCGGGAANACCGTGGGNGAGAATATTGCGGGCTGTGANAANANGAATCCTGAGGTCATCCGGCCTATNGAGAATCCCTACAGCGAGACCGGCGGCATTGCTGTGCTGCGGGGCAATCTGGCNCCGGAGGGCAGCGTGGTNAAGCGGTCTGCNGTGGCGCCCGAGATGCTGGTCCATGAGGGGCCNGCCCGGGTGTTNGAGTGCGAGGAGGACGCNCAGGCGGCNATCAACGCCGGGAAAATCAACCCCGGCGACGTGGTGGTCATCCGCTACGANGGGCCCAAGGGTGGGCCCGGTATGCGGGAGATGCTCAATCCCACCTCCGCCATCATGGGCATGGGACTGGGCTCCAGCGTGGCGCTTATTACCGACGGACGGTTCAGCGGGGCTACCCGGGGGGCCTGCATCGGCCACGTGTCCCCGGAGGCCGCCAGCGGCGGTGTGATCGGCGTGGTCAAAGAGGGCGACCGGATTCGGGTGGACATCCCGGGCAACAAGCTGGAGCTGCTGGTCAGCGATGAGGAGCTGGCGGCGCGGATGAAGGATTTTGTGCCCAAGAAGAAAGAGCTCTCCGGGTATCTCAAGCGCTATGCGGCCCTGGTGTCCAGCGGCGCGGCGGGCGCGGTGCTGAACTGATATGGAGCTTCTTGATCTGAGTATGCGCCTCAGGGCGCTGTCGGTGTTCCGGGGGCTATTGAGTGAGCCGGTGATCGAGTCGCTTTGCAGCTATCTGGACTGCATGGAGAACGCCTGGCCTCAGGGGGTGATTTCCGGATATGCGGAGCTGGTGTCCCGGCTCTATCAGACGGACGGCGGTGATCTGGGCAGGCACATTCAGCGGGTGGTAGAGGAGAACGAAAACGTCTACATCCGCATGGTGGGCCGGGGTGAGACGCCGCCGGAGTATATGGTCCGCAGCGTGGCGGCGGAATTGGAGATTTTGCAGGAGGCCGCGTCCCTGACGCCGGAGCGTCTGCGGGCGGGGCTGGACGGTGTGGAGTATCTGGCGGACTTCGGCACCACGGGTGTGGATCTGGTGGAGAGTTACTTCCACCGGGTGGCGGAAATCGGGCGGTATGGCTACGGCATCTATGCCGGGCATCATATGTTCTGTCTGAATGATGCGGGACATATCGTCCCGGTGCGGCACCCGGACCCCATTCAGCTTGCCGATCTGGTGGGGTATCAGCGGGAACGGGAGCTGGTGCTGGACAATCTCCGGGCGCTGCTGGCGGGGCGGAGCGCGGCCAACATGCTCCTCACCGGCGACGCGGGCACCGGGAAGTCCTCCACGGTCAAGGCGGCGTGCAACGCGATGTGCGGCGAGGGGCTGCGGATCGTGGAGGTGCGCAGGGATCAGCTGCGGTACATCCCCGCGCTGCTGGATGAGCTGAGCGGGAACCCGCTGAAGTTTATCCTGTTTATTGACGACCTGTCCTTCCAGAAGGATGACGACAACTACAGTGCGCTGAAGGCGGTACTGGAGGGGTCTGTCTCCGCGCGGAGTGGGAACGTCATTATCTGCGCTACCAGCAACCGGCGGCACATTGTCAAGGAGAAGTTCTCTGACCGGGAGGGCGATGACATCCACCGCAACGACACCATGCAGGAGACTGTGTCCCTGTCGGACCGGTTCGGGCTGCACATTACTTTCCAGAGGCCGGTGAAGGACGAATACCTGACCATTGTCCGCGCGCTGGCGGAACGGCGGGGAGTGGACTGCCCGGAGCTGGAGGCGCTGGCGGAGCGGTTCGCCCTGATGCGGGGCGGGCGGTCTCCCAGGACTGCAAGGCAGTTTGTGGACGGTCTGACGGCGAAGGAAGGCTGATACAAATATTTGGGGCCTGTATGCAAGGGCGGTCGGCGCCCTTGCATACAGGCCCTGAGATGGGCGGCGTTTGTACGGTCAGAGTGTTCAGAATTTTGGCATGGATTTTTCCCTGCTTGAACGGCAAATTTCTCTTTACAAACGGATATTTTTCTGTTATACTAATTAGGCGCTGTGGGAGAATTCTTACAGTGCAGGCAAAAAGTTCATATTGTCAGGTATGCGCCCGTGGCGCAGTTGGATAGCGCGTGTGACTCCGACGTTTCAGGCCGGTCCAGCTGTGATAAAGCGCAAAGCCCTGCAAACAGGGGCGTTGAGAGGGCAGAGAGGAAAAATCTCGGTTCAGTTGACTACTGTTTGACTACTAAATTCCCGGATGGTCGGGAAGCTCCACAATTTCATATTGCTAGGTACGCGCCCGTGGCGCAGATGGATAGCGCGTGTGACTCCGACTCACAAGGCCGCTGGTTCGAATCCAGTCGGGCGTACCAACGGCTCCCAGAGTTTTATGCTTTGGGAGCCTTAATTCTATAAGAAGTGGACAGGAGGTATATTCTAATGGGGAAAAAAGATCTTTTATCTCTGATACCGTCACCAGGAAAACCAAGTAAAGTAAAAACATTTGCAGGAAAAACCACGGCGCGTGTCACAGGTTCCTTTCCTCAACCAGATGGTTCTGTTTACAAAATAACAAGAAGAATTAACAAAGATCTTAGTATTTCTGATATAATTGAACACAGACATAAATAAAGCAAAATCGATCGCAGAAGCGATTTCGTTTCCATAAACCTTCAGGTGGCATCTATACTGTTGAAGTATTATAAGGCCCATAAAATGGATGTTTTAAGGGGCTTTTGTGCATAATGGGAACAAAAATGTAAGGAGGAGTTTACCATGTCCAAATACGCTGGAACGCAGACCGAGAAAAATCTGGAGGCCGCTTTTGCTGGTGAGTCCCAGGCGAGGAACAAGTATACCTATTTCGCTTCCAAGGCAAAGAAGGAAGGCTTTGAGCAGATCGCGGCGCTGTTTCTGAAGACTGCGGACAACGAGAAGGAGCATGCCAAGATGTGGTTCAAGGAGCTGGCGGGCATCGGTTCCACTGCCGAGAACCTGGGAGCTGCGGCTGACGGAGAGAACTATGAGTGGACCGACATGTATGAGGGGTTCGCTAAGACCGCAGAGGAAGAAGGGTTCCCGGAGCTGGCCGCGAAATTCCGCATGGTGGCCGCCATCGAGAAGCATCACGAAGAGCAGTACCGCGCTCTGCTGAAAAATGTGGAGGCCCAGGAGGTCTTTCAGAAGAGCGAGGTCAAGGTCTGGGAGTGCCGGAACTGCGGACATATCGTGGTGGGGACTGCGGCCCCGGAGATCTG
>JAAVHD010000040.1 GCA_014799915.1 Oscillibacter sp. | reverse complement strand
GGGGAGCTCCCATCGTGTGATACGGTAGGGACCAATTCAACATCCTAAAAAAGACGCAGCGCAGCAGAAACCACACCAGCACCCCGGTAGACCGGACGGACTACAGGATCAGCGCAAAAAAACAATCTCCCCCGTAATTCAGGAAGGTTCTTAGGAAACGTAGTTTCCTAAGCGCGTTTTTGCTTACTTTTGTCGCGTGACAAAAGTAAGTCCGGGGTCCGGGGGCGGATAGCTCCCGGGCTAACGGAAGAAAAATTTACCGCTTGCACGCAGGGACGTCATTTAGCCGCTTTCAGCGTCTAAACGACTGTCCCGGCACTCGGCCANNGGCCGAGCGCCCGGCGGCAAAGAAAAGAGGATGGATAAATGAGAGTTATAACGGGAGCCGCCCGTGGGCGGCGGCTNAAAGAATTAGANGGCTANGANACCAGACCCACCACCGACCGGGTCAAAGAGGGCATCTTCAATATTATACAATTTGATATAGAAGGAAGAAAAGCCCTNGACCTNTTCGCCGGAACAGGCCAGCTNGGCATCGAGGCCCTCAGCCGCGGCGCGGCCAGCGCCGTCTTTGTGGAGCAGCGGCGGGACGCNGCCGCCCTGGTAAAAGAGAATCTGAAGATCACCGGCCTGGCNGAAAATGCAAAAGTCGTCTGCGGCGACGCCGCCGCNTTNCTCNCCTCTNCCAGGGAAAAGTTCGATCTCATTTTCATTGACCCCCCCTATGCTGCCAATCTTTGGAAAAATACNNTAAATTCNATTTATCAGTTTGACATTTTGTCGAACCATGGTATAATAGTCTGTGAGTCTCCGGTGGATCAGGANATGCCCCCTATGGAGGCCCCCTATTTCCTCCACCGNTCCTACCGCTACGGAAAGATCAAGATCACTACCTANCACCGGGAGGATAACGCGGAATGAAAATCGCTGTCTGCCCCGGGAGCTTNGATCCTGTCACCGTGGGCCATCTGGATCTNGTGGAGCGCNCCGCCGCNATCTTTGACCAGGTCATCCTCTGCGTCATGGTCAACGGGGAAAAGCACCCCATGTTNTCCCTGGAGGAGCGGCTGGAGNTGGCCAGGGCCGCNGCGGCCCATCTGCCAAACGTCCGCGCCGAGGCCTGCGACGGCCTGCTGGCGGACTTCGCCCGGGACAGAGGGGCCATCGCCNTNNTCAAGGGCGCACGNGGGNGNACGGACTTCGACTGGGAGATGCAGCTGACCCAGATCAACCGGGATCTCTGTCCCGCNCTGGACACCATCCTCCTCCCGGCCCGGCCCGAACACATGCACATCAGCTCCACGATGGTGCGGGAAATGATCCGCTACCACCAGNCGCTGGACCCATATATCCCCTCGGGTGCGCTGCGCGTCCTCGACAGGATCAGACAAGGAAAGGTATGACTGCACTATGGCAAACGATGTTTTCTATTTAATTGATCTGCTCTATGAAATGATCGACGGGGCCAAGGGCGTAGTCCTCTCGCCGGACAAGTGCATCATCGTCCGCGACGATGCNCTGGAATATCTGGAGCAGCTCAAGGGCGAACTGCCCGCCGAGCTGAAAAAGGCTCAGGATCTGATCCGCCGCCGGGATGAATACGTGGAGGAGGCCAAGAAGGAGGCCGAGCGCATCCGCCGTCAGGCGGAGGTGGACGCCAAGACCATTGTGGGNGAGAGCGAGATCGCCCGCGTCGCCCGGGACAAGGCCCGGGAGATGGTCACCCAGGCCAACGACCGCTCCAANGCCATCATCAACGTGGCCAACGAGTACACCGACGACGCCCTGCGCCGCACNGAGGAGGCCATCCAGCAGGCNCTGGAGGAGGTCCGGGAGTCCCGGGCCCGGTTCCGNGCCGTCTCCCGGGAAAACCTGCANGCCCANCAGGCCCGGNTGGAGGAACAAAACGGNNCAAAATAGTNCNCCNNATTTTGTNCATATTGCNGANTTTCTTCTATANTTTTTCTTCTNCTCGNTGTCNCGCGTCCATATTTCGTGCTTTTGTCCGNCTGCCGCACAAGATGTTGTGTGNCAGGCGGATTTTTTNGNCTCATTTTCCAGAACATGCGTTTCTAATCGCAAAATCTTCGCTTTTTCGCGCAAATNCGCATACTTTTCTNTAAAAAAATAAAAAATTTTGCCCTTGCAATTTCNGGGCGCTTGCCTTATACTAGNTATCAAGTGGTGGAAAGTAGGGCAAAGTGGGGACTTTTCCCTGNCACAGCCGCTTGACGGCCGGATTTTTACCGGCTGTGTACGCCGCGGCNGCGGCGGGAAAGGCAGGCGGGGAGCCGTGATCGGGCAGTATCAGCACAATATCGACGCCAAGGGACGGCTGTTCATCCCCGCCAAGTACCGCGANGAGCTGGGGGAGACGTTTTACGTCACCCTGGGTCTGGACGGGTGCCTGTCCGTATATTCCGACGNCAAGTGGGGGGAGCTGACGGAGAAATTCGACGCCCTGCCTATCTCTCAGGCCCGGAAAATGCGGACCCTCTTTGCCAACGCNGCCAAGTGCGAACCCGATTCCCAGGGGCGCATCCTGATCCCCGCCAAGCTGCGGCAGTACGCCGCGCTGGANAAAGANGTCGTCATCAACGGCGCGTCCAAGTGTCTGGAGCTGTGGAANCCGGAGCGGTGGGCNCCCATCGAGGACGCCGGGCTGGACCCGGAGAACCTGGCNGCCGCNATGGAGGAATTGGGNTTCTNNTATGGAAGTTNANGAAAAGGANTANGGCCACAAGCCTGTANTGNTGGANGAATGTCTGGACGCGCTGGCGATNAANCCGGACGGGANTTACCTGGACGGCACGCTGGGNCGGGCGGGNCACTCNCNGGCNATCCTCCGCCGNCTGACNACCGGGANGCTNATCGGNATNGACCGGGANCAGGCCGCTATCGACGCCGCGANGGANNGNCTGGCGGAATNNGGGGACCGNGTGACGCTGGTTCACGGAAATTTTTCCGATCTGGGAGACATTTTACAAAATCTGGGCATAGTAGGCGTAGACGGGATGCTCTTTGATCTGGGGGTCTCCTCCCCCCAGCTGGACGAGCCCCGGCGGGGGTTCAGCTACATGCACGACGCGCCGCTGGACATGCGGATGGACGAGACGGCGGAGCTGGACGCCTATCAGGTGGTGAACGCCTGGAGCTATGAGGAGTTGCGCAGAATCCTTTTTGAGTATGGCGAGGAGCGCTATGCACCCCAGATCGCCAGGGCTATCGTCCGCAACAGAGAGGGTAAGCCTGTTGAGACCACCGGTGAGCTGGTGGAGATCATCCGTTCCGCTATGCCGGCCAAGGCGCTGCGGGAGAAGCAGCACCCCGCCAAGCGGAGCTTCCAGGCGGTCCGCATCGCCGTCAACGGCGAGCTGGACGCCCTGCTCCCTATGCTGGAGGCGGCTGCGGCGGGATTGAATCCCGGCGGGCGGCTGGCGGTCATCACCTTCCACAGTCTGGAGGATCGCATTGTCAAGCAGAAGCTGCGGGAGCTGGCTACCGGGTGTACGTGCCCGCCGGAGTTTCCCGTGTGCGTATGCGGGAAAAAGCCCAGGCTGAATCTGGTCAGCCGTAAACCGATTATATCCGGTCTCGCCGAGCTGGAGGAAAATCCCCGGGCCCGCAGCGCCAAGCTGCGGGTGGCTGAGCGGACTGAGTTTTAAGCAACATCCAATTATTTTACTTACGAAAGAGGTGAACCGTTCTATGGCCGCGAATAACCGGCGAACAAGCCGCAGCTACAATACACGCGGCAGCGTGGACGGAAACCTCGCCCGAAAGCTGAATCCGCAGCCCAACACCCGCGAACTGGAGCGCCAGCTGGACCGCAGCGGGCGGATGGACTTCGACGAGCTCTACGAGCGCCGTCCGGAAACTGCCGCTGAACGAAACGCGCGCCGTCGGGCGCAGATGAAGGCATCCATCCGTACTGCCCAGAAGGTTTCACCTATGGCGCTGCTGGGGGCTGTATGTGTGGCGTTTCTGATGGTGGTGCTGCTGCTGTGCTATGTGCGGCTGAACACCATTTCCCGGAGCATTGTGTCCATGAAGGCTGAGATCAGCCAACTGGAGGTGGAGCAGGTCAGTCTGCTGACTCAGTATGAGCAGACCTTCGATCTGTCCGCTGTGAAGGAGGCCGCTGAGGCTGCCGGTATGACTCAGCCCAGCGAGAGCCAGGTTTATTATATCAGTCTGCCCGGTGAGGATCAGGCCCGGGTCTACCGCTCCGAGCGGAGCAGTCCGCTGGACAGCGTTTTGGCTGCTGTTGGGCGGTAGAATTGCATGGGGACGGAATATCCCCGCTGTGTGCGCATATAGTTAGACTATTGATACGGATCAGGGGTTCCAGCGAAGCGTATCATAAAAGTTTCGTCCACCTTTTCAAAGGTGGCGGAGTCCAGAGGCAGAGCCTCTGGCCGCGCTCCGCAGAGCTCGGAATCCCCCAAAAGCCGCGCCCAAAAAATTCTTCTCCATAGCACAATCCCAAACCACGCGCGGCTTTCAAGCGCATTTACCGCTTACGCGGCAAACAGCGCCCGGGAGTTTCCGTAGACCCTTGCTTCGCATAAATTCAGCTTTTTCCCGGCAACGTATTAAAGTTTTCTTTTTGGTCCTTTTTCAAGAAAAAGGACAGGATGGGAGCGGAGGGTAATATCCTCCCGCTCTTTTTTTCTTAAAGGAGGCACAGCATGGCAAGACAGACCAACCAGCAGCCCAAGCAGCAATCCGCTCAGATAACAAAAATCGCCAAGCAGAAAAAAAGGTCCGCCAACTTCTCCCGTCTGGCCAAGCTGATGATCCAGCGGCGGACCCTGGTGCTGCTGCTGGTGTTCGGCGTGGTCAGTTTTCTGGCGCTGTTTGCCAAGGCGTACGATCTGACCATCACCCAGCACAACCAGCTTCAGGACGGCGCTTCCAGCCAGCAGATGCGTTCCACCGTCATCACCGCCTCCCGTGGGGCCATCCTGGACCGCAACGGCGTGACGCTGGCAGTATCCGCCTCGGCGGATACGGTGTTCATCGACCCCAACGCCATCGAAAAGTACGCGCTCGAGCTGGACAAAGCGCGGGCGCAGAAGATGGTGGACGGCCTCAAGGACGGCGAGAGCCTGCCTATGAGCGGCCAGGAGTACAAGGACCTGCTGGTCACCCGCCTTGCGGAAATCCTGGAGCTCGACGAGCAGGACATCCGCGACAAGATGGCCCAGACCAGCTACATGTATTCCATCCTGAAAAAGCGGGTGGATAAGGAGGTCGGCGACCAGGTCCGGCTGTTCATCACCGACAACGAGACCGGAGCCTCCCTTCAGGGGGTCCATCTTGAAACGGACTCGAAGCGGGTCTATCCCCGTTCCTCCCTGGCCTCCCACGTCATCGGGTTCCTGGACGGCGATAACCACGGGGCCTATGGCCTGGAGGCGCTGTACAACGAGGAGATGGAGGGCACCTCCGGCCTGTCCGTGACAGCCAAGGACGGCACCGGCTCGGAGATCATGTTCCAGTATGAGCAGTATTATGACGCTCAGGACGGCCACACCATCCAGCTCACCCTGGACAGCACGCTCCAATACTACTTAGAGCGCGGAGTTGACGACATGGTGGCGGAGTTTGGGGCCAAGAACGGCGCCTTCGGCGTCATGCTGGACCCCAACACCGGGGCCATCCGCGCCATCTACTCCACGCCTAACTACGATTTGAACGCTCCCCGGGAGATTTACACCGAGCGGCTGCAATCCCAGCTTGCCGAGGCGGACGAGGAGAATCCGCCGGAGGAGGGCAGCGAGCACTCCAAGGAGTACTGGGAGCTGATGGGCAAGCTGCAAAACCTCCAGTGGCGCAGCAAGGCGGTCAACGACGGCTACGAACCCGGTTCCACCTTCAAGGTCCTCACCCTGGCCATGGCCCTGGAGGAGGGCGTGGTCAACCTCAACAGCTCCTTCTACTGCGGCGGCGTGGTGACCGTGGACGGCGAACCCATCCACTGCTCCAACAAAAACGGCCACGGTCAGCAGACCCTGAAGGAGGCGGTGGGCCACTCCTGCAACCCGGCCTTCATCAAGATGGCACTGGGCGTCCGCTCCGCGCCCTTCTATGACTATCTGGACGCCTTTGGCCTGTTCAATAAAACCGGGGTGGACCTCCCCGGCGAGGGCAACAGCGTCTTCATCGACCGTAAGACTTTTTGCAGCCACGACATCGACCTGGCAACCTATTGCTTTGGTCAGAACTTCAACGTCACCCCCATCCAGCTCATTGCCGCCCAGGCGGCCTGCATCAACGGCGGGTATCTCTATCAGCCCTATATAGTGGAGCGGGAGCTGGACAGCGACGGCAACGTGGTCAAACAGCACGATTCCACCCCTGTCCGGCAGGTGGTCAGTGAAGAGACCTCCGCCCTGGTGCGGGAGTGCCTGGAGTTCGTGGTCACCGACGGCGGCGGCTCCAACGGCCAGGTCACCGGCTACCGCATCGGCGGCAAGACCGGTACTGCCGACAAGTCGAACACCAAGACCGACACAAACCCAAGAGGCGACGTGGTGGTCTCCTTCCTGTGCTTCGCCCCTGCCGACGATCCCCAGATCATCATGCTGCTGGCTATGGACACCCCCGCCCGTCAGGAGATCACGGGCGTCTTCACCTCCGGCGGCAACTACGTGGCCCCCACCGCCTCCAAGATCATGGCGGACGTCCTGCCCTACCTGGGCATCCGGGCCCAGTATGATGCGGACACTCTGGTCCTCTCCGAGGGCACCGTGCCCTACGTGGTCGATCTGAGCAAAGACGAGGCAGTGGAGAAGCTTGCCAGCTATGGCTTCTCCTCCTACCGCACTATCGGCGACGGTGACACCGTCACCGATCAGACCCCCGCCGGCGGCGCAATCGTCCCCACCGGCGCTGAGATCCTCCTGTACATGGGTGCAGAAAAATCCGGCGAGCCGTGCATCGTGCCCAACGTCGTGGGCATGTCCGCCGACGAGGCCAACCGGGCTCTCGTCAACGCGGGCCTCATCATGAAGGCCACCGGCTCCAGCGGCAGAGGCGCAAAAGCCATCAGCCAGAACCTGGCCCCCGACACGGAAGCAGCCGCCGGAACAGTGGTGACTGTGCAGATGGGCACGATGTCTAATATTGCGGACTGATCTTAATTTAGGCGGACATACTTTTTCTTGAAAGAAAAAGTATCAAAAAGAACTTTTTAAGAAGGCAGCCTCGGGTGTTCTATGGGGACATTTCAGGAAACCTGATACTGCCTGCGGCGCGAAGCGTTCGCTTCGCGCGGGTATTGGTGGTCTAAAGACTGCCGCACGGCTCATGCCGTGCTGGGGGGCCCCACTGAAAGGGCGCTGGATATGCCTTTTGGATGACACAGAAGCAAAACTTAGAAGTTGTATTCATAGGTGGGGAATGCCGGATGGGCGAGGGATTTTCGCGCCGATCAAGGCAAATTTTCGCAGGAATACTGGATGTATTTCAAGAAAATTTAACGAAGATCGGCGCGAAAAGACCCGGCCAGGCGGCGTTCAACACCTGTGAATACAACTTCATAGAATGACGAAAGAGCAGGTAGCATAGGATGAAGTTGAAAGAACTGCTGTGCGGTATCGACATTTTGGAAAACACCGCGGACCCGGAGCTGGAGATTTCCGGCGTCAGTTATGACTCCCGGCAGACCAAGGCCGGTGACCTCTTTGTAGCCATCACCGGCTATGAGACTGATGGACACCGGTTTATCCCCATGGCCCGGGAGAAGGACGCAGCCTGCGTACTCTGCCAGCAAAAACCGGAGGGAGACGGCCCTTACGTCCTCGTCTCCGACAGCCGCGCCGCCCTGGCACGGCTGGGGCAGAACTGGTTCGGCGACCCCGCTGCATCCATGACGATGGTCGGTGTCACCGGCACCAACGGCAAGACCACTACTACCTACCTACTGAAAGATATCCTGGAGAAATGCCTGGGGGCTAAAGTCGGTCTTATCGGCACCAACCAGAATATGATCGGGGACGAAGTGCTCCACACCGAACGCACCACCCCCGAGTCCTTTGAACTCCAGGCCCTTTTCCGCGCCATGGCGGACGCTGGCTGCACCCATGTGGTCATGGAGGTCTCCTCCCATGCCCTCTGCCTCCAGCGGGTGGCGGGCATCACCTTCGCTGTCGGCCTCTTTACGAACCTCAGCCAGGATCACCTGGATTTCCACGAGACTATGGAAAATTACTGTGACGCTAAGGCCCTGCTGTTCCGGCAGAGCGTCAAAGGCGTTTACAACGCCGACGATCCTTGGGCCGAAAGGCTGACAAAGGATGCCCCCTGTCCCCTGCTCTCCTTCGGCGAGCTGTCCGGGGATCTGCGGGCAGCAAACATCCATCTGGCAGTGGACGGCGTATCCTTTGACGCCTCCTGCGATGGCGAGACCATCCCCGTCCATGTGGGCATCCCCGGCGGATTCACAGTTTACAATGCCCTGGGCGTACTGGCTGCGGCCAGGGCGCTGGGCGTACCGCTGGCGGACAGCGCGAAAGTCCTGGCCACCAGCGCCGGGGTGAAGGGCCGGGTGGAAGTGGTCCCGGTGCCCTGGGATTATACCATTCTGATTGACTACGCCGTCACGCCGGACGCCATTGAAAATGTGCTGTCCACCGTCCGGGGCTTTGCCCAGGGCCGGGTGGTTATCCTCTTTGGCTGCGGCGGCGACCGTGACCGGGGCAAGCGTCCCAAGATGGGACGCATCGCTGCCGAGATGGCGGACTTCGTCATCGTCACCTCCGACAACCCCCGCACCGAGGACCCGGATTTTATTATCTCTGAAATTCTGCCGGGGCTGGAGGGCACTGAGACGCCTTACGTGGTGGAGCCGGACCGGGTGAAGGCCATTTACTACGCTATGGACCACGCCCAGCCCAAGGACATCATCATCCTGGCCGGAAAGGGCCACGAGACCTACCAGATCATCGATCACGAAAAGCGCCACCTGGATGAAAGAGAAGTGGTGGCTGCCTACATTTCTGAACATAAGGAGAGAGCCTGACACAGTCGGGACAGAGGGAGATTTTTATGGAAATGATCGTTGCGTGTGTGCTCAGCTTTGCCGTCACGGCCCTGTTGGGGCGGTGGGTCATCCTGCCCGCCCTGCGGAGGCTGAAGGCCGGCCAGGAGATCCGGGAAGTGGGGCCCAAATGGCACGCCTCTAAGGCCGGCACTCCCACCATGGGAGGGCTGATGTTCATCATCGGCATTGCGGTGACCATTCTTGTGATAGGCTGGCGGGGAATGCTGACGGGGAACCTGACCCACATCTATCTGTTCCTCTTCTCCTCCGTCTTTGGCGTCATCGGTTTTCTGGACGACTACGAGAAGGTCAAACGCCACCAAAATCTGGGGCTCACAGCCATACAGAAGTTTCTGCTCCAGCTGGCGGCGGCCATTCTCTTTCTGATGCTCATGCGCTTCGAGGGGCACATCACCCCCCACCTCTATGTGCCCTTCCTCAAGGTGGACCTCACGCTGAGCTGGCCTGCTTACATGGTATTCTGTGCTTTTGTCATTGTAGGCGCGGTAAACGCGGTGAACATCACCGACGGACTGGACGGCCTGGCGGCTTCGGTTACGGTGCCGGTGGCTCTGTTTTACGTCACGGCGGCGGCCTGGTGGGGCATCACCCAGCTGGGTGTGTTCGCCGGGGCGGCGCTGGGAGGACTGCTGGCCTTCCTGCTCTTTAACGCCCACCCCGCCAAGGTATTCATGGGGGATACGGGCTCCCTGTTTCTGGGGGGCGCGGTGGCAGGCATGGCCTTCGCCATTGACCTGCCCCTGATCCTGGTCCCGGTGGGGATCGTGTACATTGTGGAAACCCTGTCCGACATTCTACAGGTGATGTACTTCAAGCTCACCCACGGAAAGCGGATCTTCAAAATGGCCCCCATTCACCACCACTTTGAGATGTGCGGCTGGAGCGAGGTAAAGATCGTAACGGTCTTTACGGCGGTGTCCGCCGTCTTCTGTGCCTTGGCGCTGATGGGGATCATGTCCCTCTGAGTTAGTTTTTTCAACAATCCCCGCGAAAGGAGGCGGCGCTCATATGGCCACCAGAAAATCCCGTTCCATCCGCCCATCCCGCCCGGTCAGACCGGCGGGCAGCCGCGGTGGCATCCCCCTGACCCGCGACGAATACCGGCAGCTGAAAAAGCAGAAAGAGCGGGAAGAGCGGCGCAAGCGCCAGGAGGCCTGGGAGGCCGCCCGGGGCCCGCTGGATGTGCCCTTTTTGCTGCTGGCCATGCTGCTGCTGGCCGTAGGACTTATCATGCTGCTGTCCGCCAGCTTCCCCTCGGCCCAATCCAGCGCCAGACTGAAAAACGACGCGCTGTACTACTTCAAGCGGCAGGCGGTCTTTGCGGTCATCGGCGTGGTGGCTATGCTCTGGGTGTCGAAGATCAACTATGAGCGGTTCCGCGGTCTGGCCCGGCTGGCCATTGTGGTATCCATCGTGCTGCTGATACTGGTGGTTCTGCCGGGACCCAACCGGTATGGCAAGCTGCTGGGTCTGGAGGAGAACAACGCGGTGCGCTGGCTGGGCATCCCCGGCACCACCCTCACCTTCCAGCCATCGGAGGTGGCAAAGCTGGGCATCATCGTCTACTTTGCCGAATCCATCTCCAAGAAGCGGGAGAAAATGCGCACCTTCCGGGAGGGTTTTCTTCCCCACATCATTATTCTCGCGGCGGCGGCGGGCCTGACCATGGTCGAGCCCCACTTCTCCGGGGCCATCCTGATTTTCGGCATCGGCGCGGCCATGATGGTGGTGGGGGGCATTCACTGGGGCTGGATCGCGGCGGGCGTCGCCGGACTGTGCGGCGGCGGGTATTTGATGTTATTCACGGGTCTGATGGAAAAGATTGGCTACAACGCCAGCCGTATTGCGGTGTGGCGGGACCCCTTCGGCGGGGACACGGAATTCCGCCGGGGGCCAGCCTTCCAGACAATCCAGAGTCTGTATGCCATTGGTTCCGGCGGACTTCTGGGCGTTGGGCTGGGCAAGAGCCGGCAGAAGTTTGGTTTTCTCCCCGAGGCACAGAATGACTACATCTTCGCCATTGTTTTGGAGGAGCTTGGCCTGGTAGGCGGGACGCTGATCATGGTATTGTTTGCGCTGCTGATCATCCGGGGCTTCTGGCTGGCCATTCACGCGAGAGACCGGTTTGGCAGTCTTTTGGTGGTGGGCGTCACCACCCAGATCGCTCTACAGACTTTTTTGAATATTGCTGTTGTGACGAATTTTATCCCCGCAACAGGTATTTCCCTTCCCTTCTTCAGTTACGGGGGCACTGCGTTGGCGATTCAGTTGGTTGAGGTTGGTATTGTTTTGTCGGTGTCCCGACAGATACCGGCACCAAAGGCCAGATAGGCAGGTATCTTTGCCGCCGCTGCGGGCGGCAAACGGCAGATTCTTCTGCCCTTTAGCCCGGGACCTACGCGGCCCCGGACCCCGCGCCTACTTTTGTCACCCCGACAAAAGTAGGCAAAAACGCGCCAGAACCATACGGTTCTGGACTCCCTTATTCATTACGGGGGTTATTTGGTTTTGCGCTGATCCTGTAGTCCGTCTTGTCTAAATTGGATTTTTAGCGGTTTCGCCTGCGGTGGTTCTATTTTAGGATGTTGAATTGGTCCCTACCGT
>JAAVHD010000039.1 GCA_014799915.1 Oscillibacter sp. | reverse complement strand
CTCTTCATTAGAAACACAAACCGAATTGTAGGGCTGAGCCGCTGACTGGCATCTGCCCTCCTGTAATTTATTATAGAAGATGCCGGATGGTTTGTCAAGGGGACAAAAATGTTCTTTGATGTTGATATATTTTCTGCTGAGCAGAACAAATAGTCTGAAAATGAGTCGCTAACATTTGACAAAGGGCACTGCATCAGGTATAATAAAATCCCCCCTTAAAAAGGGGGGCGGGAGGGCAATGCCACAAAACGGTCGGCGGTTCAGCCACATCCTCCGAAAGGAGGTGAGGCAAATGCGTATTACATTTCATGTGAAGGGCTACANAGTCACGATCATGATCAAAAAACGCAGAAACCGCCACCCTGCACGGTGACGGTTTCTCTTCATTAGAAACACAAACCGAATTGTAGGGCTGANCCGCTGACTGGNATCTGCCCTCCTGTAATTTATTATAGAAGATNCCGGATGGTTTGTCAAGTATACAAAAGCATTNGCCGCGCCCGCAGGCGCGTGAGAAGAAAGGGGAAAAACNATGCAAGCAAAATTTGANGAATACGCAAAACTACTGGTTGAAATNGGGGNCAACGTCCAGAAGGGGCAGAATTTAGTCATCAGCTGCCCGGTGGACTGTGCCTGGTTCGCGCGGATGTGTGCGAAAGCTGCCTATGCGGCGGGCTGTCGCGAGGTTATCATGAGTTGGGGTGACGAGCTGCTGGCGAGGGAAAAATATCTCCACGCGGCGGACGACGTNTTTGATTCCGTTNCGGAGTGGCGGGTCCGCTTCAACACTGACTACGCCAGGGAGGGCGCGGCTTTCCTCCATATCGCCGCCTCTGATCCGGAGATTATGAAAGGCGTTGACCAGNACCGCCTGGTCCGCTCCGCCCGNNCCAGCGGCGCGGCTTTTGAGGAGTANCGCCAGCTCCAGATGTCNAACGCTTTCCCCTGGNCTGTCGGNGCNNTCCCTGTNCCNGCCTGGGCGAAGAANGTNTTNCCCGACTGCCCNGAGGANGNGGCNATGGAGAAGCTGTGGNANGCNATCNTCTCTGCCGTCCGGGTGGAGGGCAAAGGCGACGCCGTCCAGCGCTGGAAGGAGCACCTGGACACCCTNCANATCCGNATNGACAAGCTCAACGAGCTGCGGCTGGAGAGTNTGCACTACACCAACAGTCTGGGGACCGATCTGACTATCCGCCTGCCGGAGGANCANGTNTGGGGCGGCGGCGACGGCGTCAGCAAGGCCGGGATTCACTTNATCGCNAACATGCCCACNGAGGAGATNTTTACNGCGCCGCTGNNNAANGGTATTGACGGNGTGGTCTACGCCTCCATGCCGCTGTCGCTGAACGGGGATCTGGTGGACAAGTTCCACTTTGTTATNAAGGAAGGTAAGATCGTGGAGGTCCANGCGGANGTNGGCGAGGAGAAGCTGAAGGCTGAGACNACCCTGGANGAGGGTGCTTCCTACTTCGGTGAGGTGGCGCTGGTGCCCTATGACAGTCCNATTCGGAACCAGGANTTGCTGTTCTATGAGACCNTGTTTGANGANAANGCNGCCTGCCATCTGGCGTTTGGCGAAGCCTATGCCGAGTGTATCAAGGGCGGCGAGGANATGTCCAAGGAGGAGCTGAAAGCCCATGGGCTCAANGACTCCATCACCCANGTGGATTTCATGGTGGGCACTGCCGATCTGAGTATTGTCGGCAAGACCCACGACGGGCGAGNGGTGCCTGTCTTTGTGGACGGTAATTTCGCGTTTTAACACTTTTTTCTGAAAGAAATATCAAACAGAAACAGGCTGATTCACAAAGGAATCAGCCTGTTTCTATAGATACTGTCGCATTCCGCGAGCGAAAGCGAGCCGCCGCGTATAGCGGCGTACAAGCGTTTTTGCCAAAGGCAAAAACCTTGGCGCAGGCGTTAGGCCAGCTTTGCTGGCCCCAGCTGTCGGGCCGCCATGGGCGGCCCACTAGGCGGATTCACTCCGCCCGAGCANTTCAATCCCCCTCGGGGTGGAGGCGGCCAAAGGCCGCCGGAACCCAAAACAAAAGACACGCCAAAGCGTGCCTTTTGTTTTGGAGCTAGTGGGGTGACTCGAACACCTGACCTGCTGATTACGAATCAGCTGCTCTACCGACTGAGCTACACTAGCATANTTATGAGCCATATTCGCGCGTTGAGCTCTCTGCCCTCTCAGCTGAGCGCAGGGCTACCTAACAGAGTTAGAATACCACATATCTTCCCGCTCGTCAAGCACAAGATCACGGCGCGCAAAAACTTTTTTCTGCNTCCCACATTTCGTGTAACATTTCTCNCCGGTCCAGCATATACTGGGAAAACCGGCAAAAAGGAGGCAGTGCAATGAACCCTGAATTCCCCCGCGGCGATGTGGATGATCTGATTTATCAGGAGGAGTGGACGGTCAGCGAGCGCTGACCATCCCTTACTTACTCCGCCCAGCTGATGATCCCCCCGCCAACCACCAGCTCACCCTGGTAGCACACCAGGGACTGGCCCGCCGTCACGGCCCGCTGGGGATCGACGAATTCCAGCCGCACCATNCCGTCCGCCTCCGGGTAGAGGATACCCGGGGCCTCGGTCTGGCTGTAGCGGGTCTTCGCGGTAACAGACAGCGGTCCGNCCTGGGGCGGCAGGGAGACCCAGTTGAACTCCCTCGCCCTGACGGTCCGGCTGTAGAGCTGTGCCTCGTCTCCAAGTACCACCTGGTTGCGTGCCTCGTCTTTCCGCAGTACATATAATGGTCGGTCCGCGCTGACTCCCAGACCCCGGCGCTGGCCGGTGGTATAGCAGGGCAGGCCCCTGTGCCGTCCAAGCACCCGGCCCAACTCGTCCACGAAATCGCCTGGGACAAGTTCTACCTTGCCGTATCGCTGCAAAAAACCGGCGTAATCCCCGTCGGGGACGAAACAGATATCCTGGCTGTCGGGTCTGTTGGCGCTGCTGAACCCAGCTGACGCCGCCATTGCACGGATCGCGGGCTTATCGTATTCTCCCACCGGCAGGAGCAGGCGGCTCAGGACCTTCTGGGACAGCGGATAGAGCACGTAGCTCTGGTCCTTCCGTTGGTCCTTTCCCCGCAGCAGCTGCCAGCGGCCTGTTATTTCGCTCCGGGCCACCCGGGCATAGTGCCCGGTGGCGATGTGTCCCATGTCCAGCTCCTCCGCACGGCGGAGCAGGGCGTCAAATTTGATGAACCGGTTGCACTGGATGCAGGGNTTGGGCGTGCGGCCCTCCCGGTAGCCGGTGACAAAATCNTCCAGCACGCANTGACGGAATTGGGCGGTGAAATTAAATGTGTAGTGATCCATCCCCAGGCGGCGGGCGGCGCTTNTGGCNTCCTCNACCGCCTCCAGGGAGCAGCAGGTCCCNTCTACCGGCTCNCCGATATCCTCGTTATCNTACAGCCGCAGGGTGCAGCCCACAGGCTCCCAGCCCGCGTCCCGCAGCANCAGGGCGGCNGCGGCGCTGTCNACGCCGCCGCTCATGCCCACCAGAACCTTTTTGTTCTCCATTACTGTCTCATGTCCTTATACTGATTCTCAAATAANTCCAATTCGCTTTGGTGTTTCCGATTTGCTTTGCAAACTGGAGGTTGGCGTACTGCGGTTGATACCCTTANACTTACCATTCATTGATNGCATATAGAAGCGCAAGCCTTATGTTCTTCAGTAATTCATCGGAAAGACGCTCGTATTCTTTGTCTAATCCTTTTTCATGCGCCATGTAGGGNGGAGAATCATTCCACGANCCCATTCCGCCAAATACGTCTGCGCGGCTGGCAGCTTCAAAAATTTGAAGTTTGTCCTGCGGCAGCTGNGGCAGCGCTAAGCCATATTTTTCGGCAGGNNANTCATTCGCTCCATCTAAAAAGTTTTTAGCAGAGTTAAAAATCTTGGCNAACTCTGTGCATCCGATTTGGTCAGCAAAGTTTTGAATCTCTGATAATACCTGNCTAAACGAATCNANATTGNTTTCAAAGCGAGGCTTTTTCAATGCCGGGCCAGTCCATTTATGTTCTGAATACAAAATGTTCCATTGCTTTTTTTCAGGATCAAACTGCCAGTCTGCCACGAAATAAGTTATTTCCCCGCTTTTAAGAAAACATAGGATGGAGCTTCCTGTTGTATTTGAAAATCCTAAAAGAGCTCTGTCTTTTACAGCAGCCGGGCAAAGAAATTTGATATCCTGCAACCCTTTGTTCTTCATGTGCTTAAACCATGCCGGTACGTCTGGTGCTGTGTATTCTTTTGTGCCGAAAAATTTCTTTTCAGGGAGGAATGAGAACCTGATCGTATTGACATAGTTTGCAGGCGTATATTGAATCATATCGCCGGATTGAATTGCTTTTTTGCTCGCCGCAACAATAGAACAAATCTGAGACATTTGTCCATTCACGTAGATAACATCTCCTTTGGAAAGTAAATCATTGCATTCAGCCGGGAATAAAAAGTCAAATTGGACTTAAATAATGTACTTCCTTTTCGATAGACCGGAATTTACAATTTGATGGCTTTCGTAGCAATGGAGGAGTTAATATATTTATCCAATGCGTTCCCGCCAATATCCTCGTAAAANCCAATAATGGCAAATCCNGCCTCTATNTGTCCTTGTATCTGNTCNTCTANCGTATGNCTCCAGATATATCCATCTTGTTCGGCAATTGCCTTTATTTCCGGATCATCCATATGNTCAACATCTGCATAGGGNATGGTGTTCTCTACACTTAATACGCCTTTTTCAAATTTACNNACATTAAAAATATACTCTATTGGATTCCCGAANCCTGCCAACAGNAGNCCGTTCTTTTTAAGTACCCTTGCGCACTCTNTCCATACGGGTCTTACATCGTTGANNTAGCCNTTTGACCACGGATGAATGATGCAATCGAAACTTTCATCTTCAAACACAGATAGATCCTGCATATTTCCNTGAACNGTTNTNATNCGGAGATTGTCTCTGNCTGCAACGAACTNGTCTTTNGCTAATTGCTTTTTGCTGTTGTCAAGTACTGTTACATCCGCCCCCAGAGCNGCAAGTATGGGGGCCTGCTGTCCTCCNCCNCTTGCCAGACACAAAATTTTTTTATCATCCAATCTGTCTGGAAACCAATCTTTGGGTACGGGTTTTGCAGGCGTTANGACAATACTCCATATCCCTTTTCTNGCTTGACNGATCATTTCACTTGTAACAGGGANAGACCATANATCNTTATTTTCCGCATGGCTATCCCAGATTTTGCTATTTTCTTCAATATAATTCACTTTATTCTCCCTACAATTTCGATTTGTTGTTCGGTNCTGAAGTAAAGCCGGGTGCATTTTTGTATGCCAATCACCGCCCGAACCACAAAAGCNNTGCNCNGCAAGNGGTTCGGNCGGTNGATATNTTTAACTTTCAAGAAAAAGCGNCANTCCAGGTACTTCTGGGTAAACGCCTGCTTNGGCAGNGCGTCGGACAGCTCCACCAGCGTCGGATTGAACCCGCTGGAGGCNTTCATGATCGTGGCAGTATTCATCCGCTGGGGACCCCGGCGGTTGGGCAGGGACACGGTCACCGTCGTACCCTTTCCCTCCTCGGAGGTCAGCGCCAGACTGCCCCCGTGCTCCCGGGCGATCCGCTGGCAGATGGGCAGGCCCAGCCCCAGNCCGTGGGGCGGCGGGTCCAGCCGGTCCGGCTGCCGGCAGCGGTCAAACACGGTGTCCATCCGATCTGAGGAGATCCCCCGTCCGGTATCGGAGACGGTGAGATAGACGTACTCCGGCTCCACCCGGATCTCCAGGGAAACCCGCTTTTCNCCGTCCCCNATAAATTTGAAGGCGTTGGACAGCAGATTCAGCAGCAGCCGCTCGATCCGCTCCCTGTCCATGGCGATGATCTGGCCGTCCTTNGTGCTGCGGAAGGCCAGCGTGATGCCCAGCAGCTCCGCCGGGACNTCCGCCCGCTCCATNACGCTCCGGCACACCTCCACGATATCGTCGTTGCGCATCCCCTCGCCCGGCCGTCTCTCCGGCTCGGAGGCGTCGGAGAGGTTGTTGGTCAGGCGCAGGATGCGGTAATAGCTCTGGCACAGCACCGCCGCGTCCAGATCGACGCCCTCCTGCTCGTCCCGGAGNTCCGGCGGAGCCAGACGGGTGAGGGCATTGTGAATATTTCCCAGGGAGAGNCGCAGCTGGCNGGACACCTGCTGGAGCACCTCGCTGAGCTGTTCGTCCTGATGGAAAAGATCCTGTGACATAAAATACCTCCTGCCGGACTACCAATCACATAACAACTGTATTTTGCACATTCGGAGAAAAATTCCTGTGGTAAATTCCCCCAAATGGCCGGCAACAGAAGGCGGACACAGCAAACTTCCAAGAATCGCAGGAANATCATACCAAAATTTTGTCGAAATTACAAGAAAATTTTNAGTCTGTCAAAAAATCTACAAAAAAACCTTTTCTTTTGAAAATCCCCGGTGTATAATACTNCNTAGAATACCATATGATTCATTTAATGGAAATTCCAACAAAATTTGAGAGGAGTTTTTCTTATGAGCATCAAAGTAGGCATCAATGGTTTTGGCCGCATCGGCCGCATGGTCTTCCGCGCCAGCGTGAATCACCCCGAGATCGAGATCGTGGGCATCAATGATCTGTGCCCCGCCGATTATCTGGCTTACATGCTGAAGTATGATACCATGCATGGTCAGTTCGCCGGCACCGTGGAGTCCACCGAGAACTCCATCGTTGTCAACGGCAAGAGCATTCCCATCTTTGCCGAGCGCAACCCCGCCGACATCCCCTGGGGCAAGCTGGAGGCTGAGTACGTGGTGGAGTCCACCGGTCTGTTCCTGACCCAGGAGAAGGCCCAGGCTCACCTGGACGCCGGCGCCAAGAAGGTCGTCATGTCCGCCCCCTCCAAGGACAGCACCCCCATGTTCGTCTGCGGCGTGAACCTCGACAAGTACACCACCGACATGAACTTCGTGTCCAACGCCTCCTGCACCACCAACTGCCTGGCTCCCATCGCCAAGGTCCTGAACGACAAGTGGGGCATCACCGATGGTCTGATGACCACCGTTCACTCCACCACCGCCACCCAGAAGACCGTTGACGGTCCCTCTCTGAAGGATTGGCGCGGCGGCCGCGCCGCTGCCGGCAACATCATCCCCAGCTCCACCGGCGCCGCCAAGGCTGTCGGCAAGGTCATTCCCGAGCTGAACGGCAAGCTGACCGGTATGTCCATGCGCGTTCCCACCCTGGACGTGTCCGTGGTCGACCTGACTGTCAACCTGGCCAAGCCCGCCAAGTACGAGGAGATCTGCGCCGCCATGAAGGAAGCGTCTGAGGGCGAGCTGAAGGGTATCCTGGGCTACACCGATGAGGCTGTTGTTTCCGCCGACTTCCTGGGCGACGCCCGCACCTCCATCTTCGACGCCGGCGCTGGTATTGCTCTGACCGATACCTTCGTGAAGGTCGTTTCCTGGTACGACAACGAGATCGGCTACTCCAACAAGGTGCTGGAGCTCATCAAGCACATGTACTCTGTTGATCACAAGTAATCTTTTCTGATTAAAGCCGCCTCTCCCGCAGGGAGGGGCGGCTTTTTCTGCTTTTTTGCCGCCGCTCTGCGGCGGCAGGGGAGTTTTTTCTTCCGTCAGCCCGGGAGCTATCCGCCCCCGGACCCCGGACCTACTTTTCCCCCACGGGAAAAGTAGGCAAAAGCGTGCTTGAACCTCCAGTTCAAGACTCCCTCATTTATTACGGGGGAATTTATTTTTTTGCGCTCATCCTGTAGTCCGTCCGGGCTAGATCGGATTTGTTAGCGGTTTCGGCTGCGGTGGGTCTATTTTAGGATGTCGTCTTAGTCCCTACCGTATCGCG
>JAAVHD010000038.1:45337-95485 GCA_014799915.1 Oscillibacter sp. | reverse complement strand
CGCTGCTCAGATTGCAGGCTGTAAACTTCTATTCCTCCCTCCTTATTCTCCGGAACTCAACCCCATTGAAAAGTTCTGGGCCTGGCTGAAACGCTTTTTACGCAAAATCCTTCCCACAGCTTCTTCTTTCGATGATGCCCTCTTTACCGCTTTTCAACTGTGGTGACTATAATGCCTATGCGCCCGGCTGCCGGGAGGTACTTAGGGATATTGTTGTGCTGGAACTATTATTCAGCACTGGACTTCGGGTTTCAGAGCTATGTGCGTTGTCGAAAGATACATTTTTGCTAAACGATAGTGGGTTAAGACTCTTGGTTAAGGGGAAGGGCCGAAAAGAGCGTATACTTCAAATTACAACACCAGAGTTGCTTCAAGTTGTGCAGACATATTGTGATATGTTTTCTAAGGAAATTCAAGAACAGGGTACTATCCTCTTTAACCTGCGGGGACGGCCTCTTTCTCCGCAGTCAGTGCGGCGAATTATCAACAAATATCTGAACCGAATCGGCGAATCTAACCATGTAACACCTCATATGTTCCGTCATACATTTGCCACTTCCCTTCTGGAGGCCGGAATGGATATACGATACATCCAATCATTGCTGGGCCACAGTTCCATTTCTACTACGCAAATCTACACCCATGTATCTGCCAAGCAGCAGACCTTGCTATTGGCCGAAAAGCACCCCAGGGGTAAGATGACATTCTCACTTTGATAATTACCAAAGGCCGCCAGATATCTGGTGGCCTTTACTTGTACGATAGATAATAAGAGATTATCCTGTATTTCAAAAACATTTCCCTGTTTTCTAACTTGAGGTAAATACAATGAATGCAATCATTTTAGCGGCTGGAAAAAGCTCCAGAATGAAAAAAGATGGCTATAACAATCCGAAGCCTCTGCTGCCAATTTTGGGACTCCCTAATATTGAGCGAACCATTTTGATGCTTCATCAATTTGGTATTCAGGAAATTGTTGTTGTATGTGGGAGTGAAAATTTCGATGCATACTGCTATTTGCAGCGAAAATATGGATGCGAAATCATCCAAAGTCATCTCCATTTCAATACATTATATTCAATGAGCCTTGTTCTGGACAAAATGGATGATACGTTTGTTATTGAAGGTGATGTTGTATTAGCAAAAAACATATTTATCAAATCCGATACCAGTTTTTATTACACAACTAGATATGAAAGCTGTGAAATCGATGCGTGGTGTCCAACTATAGATGCTGGTAAGATTATTGGATTTAAAATTGGTCCAACATCAATGCCTTGTATATTTGGAGTTTCTTTTTGGGCCCATAAGGACTGTCCAACAATAATATCAGAGTTGAAACAATTCTATACAGATGAGCATTTTAGAGATAAAAACCTTTTTTGGGATGATTATATAGCTACTATACTGGATCAATTATGCCTTGGTGTTTATGAAATATCCCCCAGAGACGCTTGTGAAATGAATACAGGACAAGAATACCAGATTGCGCAGAAAATATGTACACAATATTATCATGACTGTGAACAATTTATTTTAGATTTTAATTATAGTCCAACGAATCAANNCNNAGNAATNGAACTNGCTTTTGTCNAAGATNTNGNGAGNTGNCAGGAATGGCANTTGCGNTTGTTAGAATANGTCGATGGNNCNGCCNNNNATCTCTTNGGCAGTCCTNCNCCATTCGTATTTAANAAAGGNGAANANCCNTTTATGGTAANGNATGNTCANGAGTNNGGANTATNTTGCTTATTTNGATGTGGCAGAGAGTTCCGANTACATANTNCTTAGGCGNNTGTNCNTNGATGAANGATATCGCAGGCAGGGGATTGGCAGCAAAATAGTTAACTATATTAAATTGTACGCAACACTTTCCAACAAAGAAATGCGNGTTAACATTTATGAAAAGGAAGCTGAACATTTCTATTCNGCGCTTGGAATGAGACTTTATTTTAAGACATTTCGATTTCTCACGGAGGATCGCTTATGAATGGCGCGCAAAAAATTGCAGAAATATTGGAGCTATACAAAAGGGAAATCATTGATTTCGATGTATATATGGTTGCGGATGCCCAAGTACTGACAATACGGGAAAGCGATACACGTATCGCTCATGCGGACGAAAGCGAATTCTTTTCTCGGTCTGAGTTCGCGGAAATCGCATCCGCGATATTTAATGTATTTGGATTTGCTAAGGTGTTCTATAATGAAATATCATTTATTGAATATTTTATCCAGAAAAAAATTGCTCCTGAAGGATGTATTGTCTATAACCTTTCCAGAGACGGCATGCGTCAAGGGAAAAAATCACTAATTCCAGCCTTTTGTGATCTCTACAACATAAGATATACTGGCAGCGACGCATTCGTTATATCATTATTAAGAAATAAGGCCGTATATAGTGACATACTCTCCCTGCATGGAGTAAATGTCCCTACGACAATACCATTTGACCACAAAAGATCAAGTCGCAAGGATGTTATGAACCTTCTGAAAAATAAAGAGGTCATCATAAAAAATATCAGTGAATCAGCAAGTATTGGGCTATATCCGCAGTGCAAAATGCTGCTCACAACCCAAACCTATCAAGATTTNTGNGACATTGCCGCTAGTGTTAACTCAACGCGTGTGCTAGTTCAAGAATTTATACACGGCAGCGAATGTGAGGTATTGGTGATCCAGCAGCAAGGAACATATTTCGCGTTTGATCCTGTTGAGATATCCTTCCCTCCGGGCAAAGAATTTATGGACTCTCAAATGTCAAACAATTATACATATGGCTTTAAGCTACTTACAGGGCCAATATGTATCAAAGTGNGCCAATCAGCTGTGCAAGCGGCAACATTGCTAGGGATAAAAGATTATGCCAGGTTTGATTTCAGGATTCAAAACGGCGTGCCTTATTTAATTGATATAGCAGGTACGCCATATACAACACGCCATAGTTCTATTGCTTATTTGTTTGACCAATATGGTTTTCAATATGAGGATATTTACAAGACTATAGTAACCTGCATGCTTGCAAATTACCAAAATAGTTAGGCATATGAGGTATATTGGATATCTGAAAGCATAAGTCCTCTAAAAAAGAATTGAGACAAAACAGTTTCTCTACGAGAGGTATGAACAAGATTATTGCAGAAATCATATGGACACAATTGAGTTCGTGTTCTAATTAATTGAAGTAACGCTTTATTTTTCCTCTCCCAAAACACCTCTTGCTTTTGAAAGAGAGAGGGAACAAAGCCATCAAGAGTATGATATATCGCTTCCGCCTGTTCCCACATTCCATCTCTAATCATCCGGTATGCCTCGAACCATGCAAAGTAATAGCGATAAAAATCATCAATATCTTCATCCTCAATATTTGAGATTTCTGAACAAGGTATCATACGCTGTAGTTTTTCCTTGTATTTCAGGTAGTTGATATCGTCTCCACAATACAGAAAGAGTGAGCATAGATTAGTAAGGATCACATATTCGGTTGCACATGGAATTTTGGAGAGCTGCTTTTTTAGTAACTTAATTGTTTTCTTCGCTGCCGCAACACTTTTCCTTTCGCTCTTTGTATGTTGTTCGACATTCATGAAAGCTGCAATTAACATATTGTTATGTAGTTTTGCTGGTTGAGGAATCGTTATACCATAAGTACTAGCAATATCTAAAGCCTGTTTACAGAGGTCTTGGGCTTCACTGTATTTTTGAATAACGATATCTGTTCCAGCTTGACACACTAAAGTAATACAGTATTCATCCCACATTTGATTGNTGAGGAAATANCCCTTTGCCCGCTCATAGTAAATACTGCATTGAGTCTGATTGACAAAAAGNAANGCTTTTCGATTAAATACATTTTCAATGTATTGCGCAAGCCCTCGCGCTCCTTTCACCCTGCAATTTTGTGAAATGTCGCGGCTGAGTTGATATAGTTCAGCAAATCGCTTGATTTCATTTCTTGCATCTAGGAGGTATGGAGCAATACTATAAATAGTATTAAGGCGAATAATAGTTTCGTCTGTTTCTTTTAGTCCTATAGGATTAGTAAATGGAGACAATGAAACTTCCGTCCGAGCAAATTGAATACACTCCTCCAGAAGCAGGCTGAGTGTAGGATCAAATGGAGGGCGATTGCGATATAAAAAAAGGAAATATGCTCTTGTGAGTTCTCCCTGAAGCGGGATTTCATGTCCTGCTGATTTAATTTTCTGATAGGTGATTTCAAGCAAATTGTAATTTATTTTGTCTGCGCTAGCTTCCAACAACTTATAGAAGCATTCAATCTGCTCGAAGTCCTCCTTCTGCTTGGTAGTAGAGTAATCATTCATCAAGCGTTCAATTTTAGTAAGCACATCATAGTCGGATAGACGATGGGCATATGTAAAAGAGAGAACTAATAACGCAAATGCTTGTGACGTAATTGTATTGGCATATTTAATTAGGTAAAAAGCTCTGAAATAATATTCGTCCTGCTCATTTTGGGTATAGTATTGGTAGTAATAGAGCAACCTCTCTTTTCTTTTTTCAATGCCCTGTTTCCAAAGCGCGTTCTTAATCTCTGTGCAGTGAAATTCATAAAAGCATTCCGCATCTTTATCAACAAAAACTTCTTCTTTTGCTATGTCTAAACTACTGGCAACAGTGTTGTCATCTCGGTGAGTAATTTGTGAAATTTCACTTGTTGAAAATCGATCTAGAGACAATGCAGAAGATAAAATTATATCCTCCATCTCTGGCTCAGCTACATGTTTGGCCCGACCCACCTCTTTTAAGCGCGCGAGGCGATAATTGACAATTTCCTCTAGCGCCTTAAAGTAGTCAGTGTTTTGGACTGCGATGTCAACAAATAAAAAATCGACAAGGGATAAATTTCCATTACTTATTTTTTGCATTGCAGTTATATTTTTTTGAATCTGGTCCGTTATTGTAACATTCAAATGCTGACCTTCAAGATATTGACAGATATCTTCTGTGTCATATGGGCGCAGCAAAATATGCATTACTGATGTACTATGGCCTAAAACTAGATTAAGACATGAATCGCAATCCGCNTCTGAAATTAAGAAATATATTTTGATGGACAAGCTTTTTTCAAGTTCATCCAGATGCGATAACATGATCTTAGCGATTGCTTTTACTGCGCTGTCAGACGTAGATAAATCGTCTATGCAGAAGAGTACATCTGTTTTTAGATGTGTACGAAGTATCGCTTTAAGTCGATTATATTGTGTCTCCTCGCTTTGAACTCCTATACCAGCACCAAAAGATATGACAGGGGTACCAACAGACATTGATATGTCGCTAACTTTTTGGCCTTTATATCGGCTATTGGCTAAAACGAAAGCATCTCCATAGTTTATAACAGGTCTAATTTGAGTTGCTCCAATGAACTTCATTTTGCAATCCAAAATGATTTTATTTATAACAAAGCTTTTTCCAGAACCTGATGGGCCTGTCAAAAGCGTAATNTNGGGTGCNGTTTTTGTTTTATAGGATTGAACGAGTCGTTCTGCGAGATTGTTACGACTATTAAGACCAGAAATTGTTTCTCTTGTCATGAGCATTCCCAACCTAAAAATAGTTTTCTAAATCATGAGGATAATCTCTTATTATCTGCTGTCAGCTTACAATATTTTCCGCCCGAAGCCCCCACTCAATTCTACCAGCGCAATAAAAAACGGTGCCAATGCTTGACCGGCAAATAATGAGATTCCATTCCGGTGGAAATTGATATTTTCTGGTTGATGTTGACATTCATGGTAGTTGAAGCATTACAGGTGGCGGATTTCCTTGCTTTGTCAGCTCATTTTTACATACATCTAATCGATCTTTTATTCCGCTATAGTCTGGATTCAAAATCCAAGTCTTTAAATAGAAGTCCCACGCCATTTTGTATTCCTTCATCCGTTCATAGCTAAGTCCAATGCAGAAGTAGGTCCAATCTGCTTGAGAGACTTTTGCTGTTTGTCGAAAGTGATGAGCAGCGGACTCATAGTCTTGCAAATCAAAATAGGTACCTGCCAGTTCTCGATGTGCATCTACATATGAGGGGTCAATTTCCAGCGCAGACTTGTAGTATCTCAGTGCCTCTTGCCGATTGGTTTTCCTGCACGTTTGTGCAAGCTTGATGAAATTATTCCGGATATCGTTCTGTGATCGGCTCCAACCGGAACGCGGACACCGCTCGAATTCACTGGCGAGAGCAACAGGAACCTTCGCAATCAAATCCGCTTCAGAGGACCAGTATTGACAAACCCGGTTTGTNAGTACCTTTTTCCTGAAATTTTTGATTGGAATCTGATCATCATCATAATATTGGTGAAGCAACGGTACGCTTTCATCCTTTATAAAGGCCAGCACAGGTACACCTTGACTTACGGCATAGTCAAATTCCGCCTCTGTAAAACTGATACCGCTCTCTGTTAATGAACCATAGTGAAAACCAACGATAAGAACCAGATAATCTGAGGATCTAATATTTTCCTGTATGATCTCCCACTGCGACGCATTGGATGCGTTGAACTGTTCCATTCCCATTGGGATATGCCGCATGTTAAATATTACGCGCTGTATCGCATCGCGTTCCGATTTTAGATCTTCATAGGTTGAGCTAAGAAATATTTGGTATTTCTTCATACAAAAACTCCTTTCCCTGACTGAATGATTAATGTTNAGCCTGATTATCACTTCCGACTATTTGATTCCCTTCTTTAATAAAATATTATGATTATCCCTTTAGTTCAGCAAGTGAGAAGGCTAGCCTAAGAGGGATAGGATGTGGTAAACTGAGGCCATGAAACCCGAAAGAGAGGCAGAGGGTCATGGCGAAGACAAAAGGCTTACCGCTGGGTACATTTCTAAAACGGTTTTCTACAGAAGTGGCATGCCAGGAGTACCTGGCAGACCAGCGGTGGAAAGGCGGGTATGTTTGCCTTAAATGTGGCAGCCGTCAAGGATACCGGTTGGGAAACGGCCGGTATCAGTGCGCCCAATGCCGCCATCAAGTCTCGGTGACGGCGGGGACAGTCCTGCATAAGACCCATATGCCGCTGACGAAGTGGTTTCTAGCGTTCTATCTGGTGTGCCAGGATAAGCGCGGAATCTCTGCTGTGCAGCTGTCATCCCAACTGGGCACGACCTACAAGACCGCTTGGTATATGCTTAAGCGCATCCGGGAAGCCATGGGCCAGCGGGATGAGACACATCGGCTTGATGGAGTGATTGATTTTGACGATGCGTACTTTGGCGGGCCTGTAACCGGCAAAAAGCGTGGCCGTGGTACGGAGAAGGTGAAGGTTTTTGTAGCATTGTCTCTGGACAGCCAGGGGAATCCACGCCATCTCAAAATGCAGATCACTCCCAATATCAAGCAGGCTTCCGTCAGAAAATTTGCTCAATCCGCCTTTGTAGAAAACAGCGTGATCCACAGCGACGGTTATCGCAGTTACATCCCAGCCCTGAAAGATTTTTCTCACGAGCATAAGACCTACGATCCCAGTTCCGGTTTGCTCCATTGGCTCCATATCATGATAGGCAATGCGAAAGCATTCATTTTGGGGACCTATCATGGCCTGCCAAAAGACAATTTGCAGTCCTATCTCAACGAATTTTGCTTCCGCTTCAGCCGTCGNTCCTTTGGCCCCGCACTACTTGACCACCTGGTCCTCGCTATCGGTGCTTCTTGTAGGCTGAACTAAAGGGATAATCATATAAAATATTAAACAGGATTCGACGTAATTGAGGCCGCAAACTTTTTGCTCTAAATATGTCTATGAATATCAATTGAATTTGGATTTGGGGAATTGGAGGCAAATCACCAGCCAACAGTTCATACACAGAATCGGGTGAAGGATACCCTCACAAGAATCGTTCTTTCTACAATTAGTAAATTATAATATCACAATTTGTCGAAAAGTGGAATGACGTTTCATGTTAATATCAGGGCAACAGCATTTATAAATTGCTAAAAGTATGCTATAGTTGAGCATATGGAAATGGGTACGGCAATTCCTGACACTGCGACTATCAAAAATAGCACGAGAATCGTCAATGACAGACTATCGAGACATGCTAAGGCTGGGCAGAATACACGCCATTTCATTTCTTCTGTGACTGAAACAGAGCGATTTACCTATGCTTTCGGAAATATCCCTGTCTACCAGTTCGACCGCGCCCCCCTACGGTGCCCGAGCATTCCAGGGCTTCGGTCAGGCCGAGTCGGAGAGCGAACTGTTCTACGGCTCCAACATCAAAGACTGGCCGGAGCGTCCTACCCGGGATCAAATATCCGCTCAGATTCTTTGGGGAATAAAGCAAGGACTCATGTACCTTTTTATCGGCTACATGAGTCCTTGTTGTTGGTGGAGATAAGCGGGATCGAACCGCTGACCTCTTGAATGCCATTCAAGCGCTCTCCCACAGTAGCTATACTCCGTCCGAATTGTTTTCGCCGTACTTGATTGCGAATTGCCATCAGCTTTTCGACTTTTCAAGCATATCAATGTACATATCATGTTCCTTTTCAGGAATCTTTAGTGCCGCTAAGGCCTGCTTGGCAGACCATCCAGTATTTTTTATCAAAGCTTTTAAACACGTCAATCGGGCTTTGGCGACAACGCCTTCACTTAAATTACACATGCCATTCTCCTCGTTCAATTTGCTATAGGGCAGATTCATCCTTGTGCATTTCTTTGTATCTCTCATACTCCGCCAAAGAAACTTCCAGTGTTGCTGCCGCTTTTTCAAAACACCAGCCGGTGGTTTCCATAAGATGCTGAACACATGTGAGCCGAGTGGAAAGAACCAACATCTCGCGTGCCCTCTCCATCTCATGAAGAGCTTGTGCCAGGGACACAGCAAAATCCTCCTCGCTGTTTGAAATCTGTTTAGAAATTAGAGACTATAGGTACTATACCACGTTTGCACATCAAAATCCACTGTTTTCTTCTTGCAGCACTATTATTTGATGTAGAATCTATAGAATCACTTTCCAGTGGATATTCACCGCCCTGCCGAGCACCCGGAACATAGCCTGTCCATTTTCCTCCCATAAAAACTTTCCCTTCTGTGTATCCGTTCTTAATAATATGCGCCACCAGGCGCATATTCCTCTCCACCAGCACATTCCTGGCCTCCAGATCCCCCTCGGCGCAGCGGGCGAGATAGACCTGTTCCTCTTCGGGACTGAGGGGCTTGGGGAAGCTCCCGGTATTCCCCGCCAGATGCAGGGATAAAAAAAGGCTGCTGCGCAGCAGCAGCATAGCGGTCGTAAGCATGGCGATACCTCCTTTTTGTTACGGTATGCAGCCCAGGACTGTCCCTATTCCCCCTTCCATTTTTCCGCAAATTGTGCTATGGTAAAGACGAGAAGTTTATATGAGGAGGAGCGATCCATGGCAAAGTACATTATGGCCTTTGACGCAGGCACCACCAGCAACCGTTGCATCCTGTTTGACCGGCAGGGGCGGATTTGCAGCTCAGCCCAGAAGGAGTTCACCCAGATCTTCCCCAANCCNGGCTGGGTAGAGCACGACGCCCGGGAGATCTGGGCCACCCAGTTCGGCGTGGCCGCNGAGGCAATGGGAAAGATCGGCGCGTCCGCCGCCGACGTGGCCGCNATCGGCATCACCAACCAGCGGGAGACCACCATCGTCTGGGATAANGCNACCGGCGACCCGGTGTGCAACGCCATCGTCTGGCAGTGCCGCCGNACNTCGGAATACTGCGACAGTCTGAAAGAGCGNGGNCTGACNGAGACCATNCGCCAGAANACCGGCCTNATCATCGACGCCTACTTCTCCGCCACCAAGCTCAAGTGGATANTGGATAACGTGGAGGGCGTCCGGGNGCGNGCGGANCGNGGNGATCTGCTNTTTGGCACNGTGGAGACCTGGCTGATCTGGCGGCTCACCGGCGGGAAGGTCCACGTNACGGACTACACCAACGCCTCCCGCACCATGCTCTTNAANATCAACACNCTGGACTGGGACCAGGAGATCCTGGATATTCTGGACNTCCCCCGCTGTATGCTGCCCCNGGTCNAACCCAGCAGCTGCGTCTACGGCGAGACGGACCCNGGCTTTTTCGGCACNCCCATNCCCATCGCCGGNGCNGCGGGNGACCAGCAGGCNGCGCTTTTCGGNCAGACNTGCTTCCAGCCGGGNCAGGCCAAGAATACATACGGCACCGGCTGNTTCCTGCTGATGAACACCGGNGANAANCCCGTTTTCTCGAAAAACGGCCTGGTGACCACCATCGCCTGGGGNCTGAANGGCCGGGTGGAGTATGCGTTAGAGGGTTCGATCTTCATGGCNGGAGCCGCCATCCAGTGGCTGCGGGACGAGATGCGCCTCATTGAGTCCGCCGCCGACAGNGAGTACCACGCGGGAAAGGTGAANGACACNGCCGGGTGCTACGTGGTCCCCGCNTTCACCGGNNTGGGCGCNCCCTACTGGGACCAGTATGCCCGTGGGGCCATCGTAGGCCTGACCCGNGGNGTCAACAAAAACCANATCATCCGCGCCACATTGGAGTCCATCGCNTACCAGGTCAGCGACGTGCTGGACGCGATGCGGGCGGACGCNGGCATCGCCCTCCACTCCCTNAAGGTGGACGGCGGGGCCAGCGCCAACGANCTGCTCATGCAGCTCCAGGCGGACATCCTGCAAACCGAGGTNCACCGGCCCGTCTGTGTGGAGACCACCGCCNTGGGCGCGGCCTATCTGGCGGGTCTGGCCGTGGGNTTCTGGTCCGGTCAGGAGGACGTGAAGCAGAACTGGGCCGTNGAGCGCACCTTCCTGCCCTCCATCCCCGCCGCNGAGCGGGACGANAAGCTCAAGGGCTGGCGCAGGGCNGTGGAGCGCTCCTTCCGCTGGGTGCAGGAATGACTTGCATCNTCCCCNGAAATCTGTNCGGCAGCNTCCGGACNTNAAGTCCNGAAGCTGCCGCTGTCATGTTTTGANGACTTTTANATGGCCACCCTGTCCGCCTATGTCGGATCNCCCATTTTCAGATCTTCCTCNATCCTCTTTTCCAGTTCTTCAAGTGACCAGCTGCTGGCATCAAAGCCATCCAATATTTGNAGCTCTGAAAAGAAAATGTACGTCTTATTTGCTCTTGCTGTAAGGAGCAAATTGCAGTTGAGCTGGTCNGNGCTGTTGAGAAAATCCAGGATCTGCTCTGCATAGGNTTCCGTNTCCAAATCATCTTCNAGCCGAAGTGTCAGCCTGACATATGCNCCGCTTTCTGAAAGAAATTTTTCCANCCCGTCATCAGCNGTCCATGTACGCGCNGTNCCCGGCATCTCTAAAGCAANGCGCTGGTCAAGAATATATTCCTTTGTTCCGCAAAACTCCAGGACCGGNGCNTCCGCCTCNTCTTTGAAAAAATANACAGCNTAGCTGTCCCGNACATCCTGATACATTGTCTGTGATACNAGGGCTGTCGTGACTTGTTCCGGCGCNTCCACCGGCGCAACATCACAGGTATANGTGGCNCCAGCAAACGGCCCGTAGTTTACGAGATCNTCATCGCCGGCAACNGNAAATTCTATCCCGTATTTCTCCTGCATCTGCTCCAGCAGATATGCCCGCGCAGACTCCAGATCGTTCTCAAACGGGCCGCCCTGATACTCCGCGTCGCGCAGACCGTCAATGGCNTTCTGGACGCCGCCGCCGATCACTTCCAGCGCGTCGTTTGCCTTCCCGGCCGCCCACTCTGTCAGTTCCTCACTGGTTTTCTCCGCACTGCCGCAGCCGGACATAAATAGCAACACCGCGGCAATAAGCGCCGTCAATTTCAGCTTTTGCATAAGTACCTCCGCGACAGGATTTATTCGCCGCGTCACCGGCGTCAGATCACATAAAAATCTCCCGGCTGCTCTGTCCGCATAAGGTCAGCGATGGTGAACCCCTCCAGATACTCGCTGATCCGCTGGTCCAGCCCCTGCCAGAATTGCAGCGTACGGCATTCCGCCGACTTGGCGCAGGGCGCCGCCCCCGGTTCCAGGCAGGCCACCGGAGCCAGGGATTCCCCCGTCATACGCAGGACTGATTTCACGGTGACCTCGTCCGGCGAGCGGCTCAGCCGGTATCCGCCGCCCTTGCCCCGCAGGCCCGTCAGTATGCCGCCCTTCACCAGCGTTTTCACGATGCTCTCCAGATACTTCTCCGAAATTTCCTGCCGCTGGGCGATCTCCTTCAGCGGCACGTACCCCGCGGACTGGTGCTCCGCCATATCGATAAGGACCCGCAGCGCATAGCGGCCCTTTGTTGAGATCATCATCCCGTAATCCTCCTCCATGTCTGTTTATTCCCTATTATAACATGAGCTTGGTAGGATTTCAACGACAGCTTTTCATATACATGGTTGCCAAAACCGGCAGGATGCACTATAATAGCAGATATATTACCCGTCCGGGAGAAGGGATGGGGAAGGGAGAGGAATCGATATGCCTATTACATTTGCGGTCTGCGGCTGCGGCAGCCGCGGGCTGGAGGCTTACACCTCCTATCAGAAGATCCATCCGGAGAAGATGCAGATCGTAGCGGGGGCGGACTGCCGTCCGGGCCGTTTGGCGCTGCTGCGGGAGTGGTACGGCGTGGCGGAGGACAAGTGCTTCGCCTCCGATGAGGAACTGCTGGCCCAGCCGAAGCTGGCGGATGTGATGCTCATCGCCACCCAGGACCGCCAGCACGTGCCCACCGCTTTGAAAGCCCTGGAGAAAGGCTACCATGTGCTGCTGGAGAAACCCATCTCTCCGGAGCTGGACGAGTGCCTCCAGCTCCAGAAAAAAGCCCACGAGACGGGAAAGATCGTGGTGGTGTGCCACGTGCTGCGCTACACGCCCTTCTATGCCGCCCTAGAGGAGCTGGTGCGCCGGGGAGAGATCGGCAAGCTGGAGACCATCGACGCGGTGGAGCACGTGGCCTACTGGCACCACGCCCACAGCTTCGTCCGTGGCAACTGGCGGCGTGCCGATGAGACCAGCCCCATGATCCTGGCGAAAAGCTGCCACGACATGGACATCCTCCGCTGGCTGGCTGGCGAGAAGTGCCTGAAGGTCCAGAGCTTTGGCTCCCTGGACCACTTCCGCGCGGAAAACGCCCCCGCCGGGGCGGGGACGCGGTGCCTGGTGGACTGCGCCTGCAAGGACGGGTGCGTCTACGACGCGGAGAAAATCTACATCACCGGCCAGCGCTGCGGCATCCGCAGCGGCAAGACCGGCTGGCCCAACAACGTGGTCACCGGCGGCCCGCCCACGGAGGAGAGCCTGCGGGAGGCTCTGCGCACCGGCCCCTATGGCCGCTGTGTCTACCACTGCGACAATGACGTGGTGGACCACCAGACGGTAAACCTGGAATTTGCCAATAACATCCACGCCACCTTCACCATGACCGCCTTCACCGAGACATGCCACCGCACCATCAAGCTCACCGGCACCCTGGGGGAGATCGAGGGCGATCTGGAGACAAACAAGCTGACCGTCCGCCGGTTTGGCCGGGAGGCGGAGATCATCCGGCTCAACGACAAAAAGAGCGCGTTCGCCGGACACGGCGGCGGCGATGCGGGGCTGGCGGAACAGATCTGTGACTTGGTCGCCTCCGGCAGCGGTGAGGCCCTCACCGGCATCGACGCCTCTGTGGAGAGCCACGTCATGGCCCTGGCCGCCGAGGCTTCCCGCCTGCGGGGCGGGGAGACCATCGTGCTGGAGGAGTTTACAAAGGCACACAGCTGAGGTAATGCTTTTTCTTGAAGGTTAAAGATATTAACCGCCCGAACCCCTTTTGCTGCAACGGTTCCAGGGGTTCGGGCGGTGATTGGTATATAAAAAACGCACAAGCCCTTCCGTTGACTTGTTTACGCTGTGGTGCTATCCTTCCTTGTATACAATCTGACAGAAAGAAAGGACGCTCGTATGTTTATTGATATTTGGGGCAAAAAAATATGGTATGAAATATACGGCACAGAATTTAATGATACTCTGCTATATCTTCACGGAGGCCCAGGAGCAAGCTGTCTGGATTTTGCAAATCAGGCAAAGGCATTAAGCGAAAAAATAAAGGTTGTTACATTTGACCAGTTAGGCGTGATGCGCTCCGAAGCTATTGCCGAGAATGAAAGCTACAGTATGGAATATCAGATCGAAATGATTGAGGAGATGCGGAAATTACTGGGAATAGAAAAATGGAGTATTCTCGGTCATTCTTATGGTGGTATGCTTGCGGTCTTATATGCACATACCTATCCAAATTCCATTCACAAGGTCATCTTGGAATGTCCTTCGTTGTGTTTTGAGGATTCTGCAAAGTCAATCGCAGAATATTTAAGCGAGCATATCCGCAGCTTAAACAACGATCAGGCAGTTGAGCTGTGCGAAAAAATCAAATTTACGGATTATCAAGATAAGGCAGAAGTGGTATGGGATCTATCATCCCTGCTCGGTTATGTCACAGATATGGAACTGCGATTTTATCTGCACGGCATTTCTTTTGACGAGTATCAAATGAGTATGGACACCACTGATATTACAGATGAAATGTGGCCAAAAGGAGAGCGGCATTTGATGAAACTGCTGGAAACACAACCGATGCCAGATGGTTCTTTGCGGAAAAGGGTGATGATGACCGACAATTTTTTGCCGATGCTTATAAAGATAACCGCTCCGATCCTGTTGATTAACGGAAGGTATGATCCTGCATGTACGAAGGATCAAATAGCGTATATTATGAGCAATGCGCAAAATGTGACACAGGTGATTTTCGAAGACAGCGCGCACTTTCCAAGAATTGAAGAAGCAAAAAAATATACGGATACTATTTGGAGTTTCCTTGATTATGCGTAAGGAATTTCAGCTTACTGCTTAGTACACAATTGAAACTGTTTCAAACTGCTTGAAACTACAGGACATTGACCAGGCCTAAACCAGTGTCCCTATTATTGAAAGAAAAAGTATCAAAGAGAACTTGTAAATAAGGCGCTGTCAGCGGGATGCTGACAGCGCCTTTTAATCTATGCTTGTTTATCAATCGGCAAAGAGCGGCGTAGAGAGATAACGGTCGCCGGTGTCGGGCAGGAGGGCGACGATAGTCTTGCCCTTATTCTCCGGACGCTTTGCCAGCTCCAGAGCGGCCCAGACCGCCGCGCCGGAGGAGATGCCTACCAGCACGCCCTCGGTCCGGCCGATCCGCTTCCCGGCGGCAAAGGCATCCTCGTTCTCCACGGTGATGATCTCGTCATACACCTGGGTATTCAGCACATCCGGCACGAAGCCCGCGCCGATGCCCTGGATCTTGTGGGCCCCGGCGGTGCCCTTGCTCAGCACGGGGGAAGCGGCGGGCTCCACAGCCACGACCCTGACATCGGGGTTCCTGCTCTTGAGATACTCCCCCACGCCGGTGACAGTGCCGCCGGTGCCTATACCGGCCACGAAGATGTCCGCCTCGCCATCGGTATCCTCCCAGATCTCAGGGCCGGTGGTAGCTCTGTGGACGGCGGGGTTGGCGGGGTTCACGAACTGCCCGGGGATGAAGCTGTCCGGGATTTCCTTAGCCAACTCCTCAGCCTTGGCGATAGCGCCCTTCATGCCCTTGGCGCCCTCGGTGAGCACCAGCTCCGCGCCGTAGGCCTTCATCAGCTGCCGCCGCTCCACGCTCATGGTTTCGGGCATGACGATGATGATCCGATAGCCTTTCGCCGCCGCCACAGAGGCCAGACCGATGCCGGTGTTTCCGGAGGTGGGTTCAATAATGACAGAACCGGGCTTCAGAAGGCCCTTCTGCTCCGCGTCGTCGATCATGGCCTTTGCAATGCGGTCCTTCACGCTTCCGGCGGGGTTGAAGTACTCCAGCTTGGCCAGAATGCGGGCCTCCAGGCCGTCTTCCTTTTCAATGTGGGTCAGCTCCAGCAACGGGGTCTTCCCGATCAGCTGGTCGGCGGATGTGTAAATATTGCTCATGGATAGTTCCTCCTATTCGACCATTTCCAATTAACCAATNATATTTNTAGGTTANTCNANGNATTGTTATTATATGANNTTCCCNGGCTCTTGTCAATAGGCATTTACACAAAAATTNCCAATNCTCTTGACTTGGAGGGTACTCCAGGTGTTATACTGTCTTTACCATAAAAAGCAATTTNNGAAAGGAAGTATGATTTATGTCAGTGAACCAGACNGCNGGCCGGGANGCCCATGCCAACGCCATGGTGTTCCCNATCGGCCAGCCCAACGACGGCTTTGCCCAGTATTTNATNGGTCAGAGCTACCTGGCCCCCCTTTCCACCCAGCAGGTGGGCATTTTCAANGTGACCTTTGAGCCCGGATGCCGCAACAACTGGCACATCCATCACGCGGACAAGGGCGGCGGACAGATCNTGGTCTGCGTCGCCGGGCGCGGCTGGTATCAGGAGTGGGGCAAGGCCCCCCAGGCGCTGGAACCGGGGGATGTGGTCAATATCCCGGTGGGTGTGAAGCACTGGCACGGCGCGGCTGCGGACAGCTGGTTCTCCCATCTGGCNGTAGAGGTTCCCGGCGAGAACGGCAGCAACGAGTGGCTGGAGGCCGTGGATGACGAGGCCTACAANAAGCTGAAGGGATAANNCACAGNTATNTGACCGGCGGAGCGGTTCCGNAGACCGCTCCGCCGGTTTTTGNNTGATTTGGTTTTCCCNCAAATATTACTTCCGAACTTCCGCAAAAATATATGGATTCCTGCACTTTAGCACAGAAATCCATCACAGAAATCACGGAAATCCGTCGGATATCCTTGACACTTTGCGAAGAAAAAGGTATGATAAACCAAGTATGAGTAAACAGAGGTGGTTCGTATGGTTACCATTGAAGATATCGCCAGAGAGGCGGCGGTGAGCTGCACGACAGTGAGCAATGTGATCCATGGCAAGACCAACAAGGTGTCGGCCATGACGGTGGAGCGGATCAACGCCATCATCAAGGATATGGGCTACGTCCCCAATCTGTCTGCCCGGGCGCTGAAGATCCGGTCCTCCAAGGTGGTGGCGCTCATCAACCACCTCTCCCCGGAGGANAGAGGNAAGTTCCGNTCCGACCCCTTTTTCAATACCCTGACCGNGGCCGTGGAGCAGGCCCTGCGGGAGAAGGGNTATTTNCTGATGGTCCGNGCCATCTCCGATGGGGACGAGCTGCTGGCCTTCCTGCGCAACTGGAATGTNGAGGGCGTCTTNCTGCCGGGNCTCTTTGAGAACGAGCCCCTCTACCGCACCCTGCGCAGTCTGGAGATGCCGGTGGTGCTGACNGACAGCTATATCAGCGACCTGGGGGACATGGTAAATGTGGGCCTCCANGACCGTGAGGGGGCGCGGATCGCTGTGGAGTACCTGATCCGCAGCGGNCACCGGCGCATNGTCTTCGCCAGNCCGAAGATNGTTGAGGGCGGCGTGGTGGANCAGCGCCTGCTGGGCTACCGGGAGGCGCTGGAGGAGGCNGGATTGCCCTTTGATCCCGCGCTGGTGGCGCCGTGCCCCTTTGAAACGGAGGACATGATGGCGNTGGGACGCCGTCTGGCNGANGCCAGNGATATNACGGCGATCTTNGCCACGGCGGANCTGCTGGCGGCGGGCATCATGTCCGGCTTGCAGCAGGCNGGGCGGATGGTNCCCCGGGATATCTCCGTGGTGGGCTTCGATGACATCGACTGGTGCCGGATGACGATGCCCATGCTGACTACGGTCCACCAGAACGCGGACCGCAANGGCCGTCTGGCCGCCGAGTACATGCTCCGCCTGCTGGAGGGCGGCGAGGTGGAGNATCACAATCTGACCCTGCCGGTGCAGCTGGTGNAGCGGGACAGCGTCCGNGTNATATNACGNTTCCCTCTGGGAACTGCGCCCTTGTTGGTACTTTCANGCCGTTCAACGTCAAACGGCTCCGGTGAGCAAAAGCAGCTTGGAGNTGANGCGGTNATTTCGTCATTGNNGCAGTATAATTTTCTCTTTTCCGGGAAACAATGGAANNATCTNAATGGAAAAGAGAGGAGTGCTGCCCCTTGGTGAAAGGTACTTCCCGCCGTGTGATCGTTGTCGACTCCCCGGACCCAAAGCTGTTTGAGCAAGCCATCTTCATTGTAAAAAACGACGCCTTCTCCCAGGAAGGGGTCACCTCCCAGCAAGTCCTGGGGGANGCGTGCCGCATCGCCCGCAGCTGCGCCGTCTCCCAGACCGACAAGCCGCGTGTACGCATTCCCGCCTGGTGCTGGCTGGCGGGAATGGCCGCTGTGGCGGTCGGATTGGCGGTAGGGCTGCTGCTCTAGCNCCGCTANGGTCCCGTGCGGCAANCTGGCCCGGACGGCAANTTGCNGTCCGGGCCAGNTTGCTGTCCACGCCCATCTCATAAATTCAAATTTATCAACCCCATAGGCTATATAACAGGCCGATGAGGACATCGGCCCCTACACAGATGTTGATTTTGTAGGGGCCGGTGTCCCCACCGGCCCGTTTTCATCCTCTGAAACTGGCATTTTATTTTTATGAGACAGGCGTGGTTTGCTGTCCTTCCGCTCTTGACATCTGTCCTCTTGACGGTTAGAATAGAATATACACATATTATGTCCACAGGAATTGTGCGGAGGAGAAGCTATGTATCATTGCCGACTTCGTTTCTATCTGACCGGCCACCGGAGAGACTGGGCCGACATCATCAAGTCCATGCCGCCTCTGGAGGCGTTTACACACGAGTTCCTGGAGAGCGACACGCCCGAGGCTGCACTGGCAGCCCAGGCGGACGTAGTCATAGCAGACATGCGGGACCTGTCCCTCCAGGCGCTGACGGAGCAGTTGCGCCCCGACGCCCGGCTGATCCTCCTGTGGGAGGGCGGAGCGCTGCCCGATTTGGAGCGGGTGGAGGACCTGTGGACGCTTCCCATGGGGGAGGAGGAACTGCGCTTCCGCTTCCTTCGCTGGCAGCAGCGCTGCAAGGCGGAAAGAGACGCCTGGCAGACCAGCCAGTACCTGGAGGCCACCATCAACAGCGTCCCTAACCTGGTCTGGTACAAGACCAAGGATGGCATCCACGAGAAGGTCAACGACAGCTTCTGCCACACGGTGAACAAGACCAAGGAGCAGGTCCAGGGCCAGGGCCACGCCTACATCTGGGACGTGGAGGCGGACGATCCCGCCTGCATTGAGTCGGAGCGGATCGTCATGTCCAAGGAGTGCACCATGGTGTCCGAGGAGACCGTGCATACAGGCGAGGGCGTGCGGCTTCTGACCACCTATAAGTCCCCCCTGTACGACCTGGACGGCACCGTCATGGGCACCGTGGGCGTGGGCATCGACGTGACCCAGGAGCGGGCCTACGAGCAGGAGATCGTCCAGAAAAACAATACCCTGGAGACCATCTTCACCGCCATGGACTGCGGCGTCATGCGCCATTCCCTGGACGGGACGCAGATCATCAGCATCAACCGCGCCGCCCTGGAGATCCTGGGCTACGCATCGAAAAAGGAGCTGCTGGCGGCAGGGTTCTATCTGGTGGCGGACTCCGTGCTGGACGAGGATAAGCCCCGGCTGCGGGAAGGCATCCGCTCCCTGCAGAAGGCGGGAGACACCGTCAGTGTGGAGTACCGTGTCCAGCACAAGGACGGACGGCGGCTCCATGTCATGGGAAACATCAAGCTGGTGGAGGAAAACGGGGAGCTGTTTTACCAGCGCTTCCTGCTGGACTGCACCGCCCAGAAGCAACAGGTGGAGCAGGAGCGGGCGAGAGCCGAACGCCAGCAAATGGAGCTGATCCAGGCGCTGAGCGTGGACTTCCGGCTTGTATGCTTCTTCGATCTGGATACGGGCCTGGGCACCATTCTGCGGCTGGCGTACAACGGGCCGCGTAACCTGGATGAGATATTTTCCGGCAGCACTTCCCCGCGCCGGAGCGTAGAGCAGTACATAGAGCGCTATGTATATTCCGAGGATCAGGAGCTGCTGCGGCAGGTGATCTCTCCGGGATGGGCCGCCAGAGAGCTGGAGGCCAAGGGGCTATGCTACACCAACTACCGCGTAGAGTCTGAAGGCGGGTTTGAGTACTGCCAGATGAAGATCGTACAAATCGGCGATTGGAGCGAGCGGCGGAGCGTGGTCCTGGGGCTGCGCAGCGTAGACGAGGAGACCCGCAGCGAGATGGAGAAGAAGAATCTCCTGGAGGACGCTCTGCTCCAGGCCAACCGGGCCAGCAAGGCCAAGACCGTCTTCCTCTCCAATATGTCCCACGACATCCGCACCCCCATGAACGCCATTGTGGGCTTCACCGCCCTGGCTATCACCCATATCAACAACCGCGAGCAGGTGGAGGAATACCTGAAGAAGATCATGACCTCCAGCAACCATCTGCTCAGCCTGATCAACGACATCCTGGATATGAGCCGCATCGAGAGCGGCAAGATGCACCTGGAGGAGGCCCCCTGCAGTCTGCCGGACATCCTCCATGGCCTGCGCAGCATCATCCAGGCGGACGTCCACGCCAAGCAGCTGGAGCTGTATATCGACGCGGTGGACGTGGTGGACGAGGACATCTGCTGCGACCGTCTGCGGCTGAACCAGCTGCTGCTGAATCTGCTGAGCAACGCGGTAAAATATACCCCCGCCGGGGGAATCGTCAGTATGCGCATCGTGGAGAAGCCCGGCGCGCCCGCGGGTTACGGCAAATATGAGTTTACCGTCCGCGACACGGGCATCGGCATGAGCAAGGAGTTCGCGAAGAAGATTTTCGAACCCTTCGAGCGGGAGCGGAACTCCACCATCAGCGGCATCCAGGGCACGGGCCTGGGCATGGCCATCACCAAGAGCATCGTGGACATGATGAACGGCACCATCTCCGTCAAGAGTGAGCCTGGCGCCGGCACAGAGGTTGTGGTCACACTGATTTTCCGCCTGGGCGACGGGGAGCGGGAGGTCCTGACCATCCCGGAGCTGACGGGCTGCCGCGCCCTGGTGGTGGACGACGACTTCAACACCTGCGACAGCGTATCCTATATGCTCCAGCAGATCGGCCTCCGGGCGGAGTGGACCCTGTCCGGCAAGGAGGCGGTGCTGCGCACCCGCCAGGCCGCCATGCGGGGGGACAACTACAGCGTGTATATCCTGGACTGGCTGCTGCCGGATCTCAACGGCGTGGAGGTTGCCCGCCGCATCCGCAAGGAGCTGGGGGATGACGTGCCCATCATCGTGCTCACCGCCTACGACTGGTCCGATATCGAGGACGAGGCCCGGGAGGCCGGGGTCACCGCCTTCTGCAGCAAGCCGCTGTTCCTCTCGGAGCTGCGCCGGTGCCTGCGCTCGGTGGTCGCCCCAGAGGAGGAGCTGTCCGTTCCGGCGCCCTCCCGGCATCACACCGGCCATCTCCTGCTGGTGGAGGACAACGAGCTGAACCGGGAGATCGCCCAGGCCATCCTGGAGGAGGTCGGCTTCACCCTGGATATGGCGGAGAACGGGAAAGAAGCCCTGGAGATCATTCAGCGGAGCAAGCCTGGGTGCTATCAGCTGGTGCTGATGGACATCCAGATGCCGGTGATGGACGGCTACGAGGCCGCCAAGGCGATCCGCGCCCTGGAAGACCCGGCTCTGAACGCTGTCCCCATTCTGGCCATGACGGCCAACGCCTTCGAGGAAGACAAGCAGTCTGCCCTGAAATGCGGCATGAACGGCCATATCTCCAAGCCCATCGACATCGAAAAGCTCCTGGAGACGCTGGATACCATACTGGGCTGACAGGATTTACAGTTTATTCACAGAAAATTAGCACTCTCGACACGAGAGTGCTAATTTTCTGCTTTACATTTTGCGGAAACAGGTGTATGATACCAAACGAAAAGAAAAGCGGACGGCGCACCCCTGCTGGATGCGCCAGCCCAAAGGAGGCATACACATGAATTTCGATCAATACACCCAGAACGCCCAGCAGGCCGTTGCGGACTGCCAGGCCATCGCCATTGAGAACGGACAGCAGCAGCTGGACGGTGAGCATCTGCACCTGGCGCTGCTGCGCCAGCGGGAGGGGCTGGTGCCTAGGCTGCTGGCCTATATGGGCTTGGACGTGGAGACCCTGGCACTCGAGATCCAGCGGGAGATCGACCGCCTGCCCAAGGTGTCCGGCGGCGGGGCGGACCAGCTCTACGCCAGCCGGCGGTTTTCTCAGCTGCTGGCCTCCGCGGAGCGGATCGCCCAGCAGTTCAAGGACGAATACGTGTCCGTGGAGCACCTGTATCTAGCCCTGGTGGAGGAGACCGGGACCCCCGGCGCGAAAATTTTCCGCCAGTACGGCATCGACAGGGAGAAAATTTTACAGGCCCTGACCAAGGTCCGGGGCAGCCAGCGGGTCACCAGCCAGAACCCGGAGGAGAGCTACGAGGCACTGGCGAAATACGGCCGTGATCTGGTGGAGATGGCCCGGCAGGGCAAGCTGGACCCTGTGATCGGCCGGGACGCTGAGATCCGGCACACCATCCAGATCCTCAGCCGGAAGACCAAGAACAATCCGGTGCTCATCGGCGAACCCGGCGTGGGCAAGACCGCCGTAGTGGAGGGTCTGGCCCAGCGCATCCTCAACGGCGACGTGCCGGAGGGCCTGAAGGACAAGACCATCTTCGCCCTGGACATGGGTGCCCTCATCGCCGGGGCCAAGTACCGGGGGGAGTTCGAGGAGCGGCTGAAAGCCGTACTCAATGAGGTGGAAAAGAGCGAGGGCCGCATCCTGCTCTTTATCGACGAGCTCCACAACATCGTCGGCGCGGGCCGCACCGAGGGCAGCATGGATGCGGGGAACCTCCTCAAGCCCAAGCTGGCCCGTGGGGAGCTCCACTGCATCGGGGCCACCACCCTGGACGAGTACCGGAAGTATATCGAGAAGGACGCCGCCCTGGAGCGCCGGTTCCAGAAGGTGCTCATCGACCAGCCCACGGTGGAGGATACCATCTCCATCCTGCGGGGCCTCAAGGAGCGCTTTGAGATTCACCACGGCGTGCGCATCACCGACGGGGCGCTGATTGCCTGCGCCACGCTGTCGGACCGGTATATCACCGACCGCTTCCTGCCGGACAAGGCCATCGACCTGATGGACGAGGCCGCCAGCAAGATCCGCATGGAGATCGACAGCCTCCCCGCCGAGCTGGACGAGATCAGCCGCAAGATCATGCAGCTGGAGATCGAGAAGCAGGCCCTGGGCAAGGAGGAGGACAACGGCTCAAAGAACCGCCTCCACCACATTGACGGCGAGCTGGCCGAGCTGAAGGCCAGAAACGACGCCATGCGGGCCCAGTGGGAGACGGAGAAGCAGTCCATCGCCGGGATCAAGCGCGTCAAGCAGGAGATCGAGGACACCCGCCACCAGATGGAGGAGGCGGAGCGGAATTACGACCTGGAAAAGATGGCCCGGCTGAAGTACGAGACCCTTCCCACGCTGGAGAAGCAGCTGGAGGAGGAGCGCGCCCGGGTGGACGCCGGGAAGGACGAGCACCTTCTCAAGGAGGAGGTCACCGAGGAGGAGATCGCCGGGGTGGTCAGCAAGTGGACCGGCATCCCGGTGAGCAAGCTGGTGGAGAGCGAGAAGGAGAAGCTGCTGCGGCTCCCCGAGATCCTCCACCGGCGGGTCATTGGCCAGGACGAGGCGGTCACCGCCGTCAGCGAGGCCATTCTCCGGGGCCGGGCGGGCCTCAAGGATGAGAACCGCCCCATCGGCTCCTTCATCTTCCTGGGGCCCACCGGCGTGGGTAAAACGGAGCTGGCCAAGACGCTGGCCGCCTCCCTCTTTGACGACGAGCGGAACATGGTCCGCATCGACATGTCCGAGTACATGGAGAAGCACGCCGTTTCCCGTCTGGTAGGCGCGCCTCCGGGCTACGTGGGCTACGACGAGGGCGGACAGCTCACCGAGGCCGTGCGGCGCAAACCCTACAGCGTGGTGCTGTTTGACGAGATCGAGAAGGCCCACCCGGATGTGTTCAACATCCTGCTCCAGCTGCTGGACGATGGGCGGCTGACGGACAACCAGGGCCGCACGGTGGATTTCAAGAACACCATCGTCATCATGACCAGCAACATCGGCTCCGCCTATCTCACGGAGAATATCCGGCAGGACGGGACCATCGAGCCCGATGTGAAGGACCGGGTGCGCAATGAACTGAACCAGTATTTCCGTCCAGAGTTCATCAACCGGGTGGACGACATCGTGGTGTTCACCCCCCTGACGGAGAGTCAGATCGGCGGGATCATCGACATCGCCATGAAGTCCCTGGTCCGCCGCCTGGCGGAGCGGGATATCCGCGTGGAGCTGAGGCCGGAGGCCCGGCAGTTCATCGCCCGGGCAAGCTACTCCCCCGCCTACGGCGCAAGACCGGTGAAGCGGTATCTGCAAAAGCACGTGGAGACCGAGCTGGCCGCCATGCTGATCCGGGGCACCCTGTCCGACGGGCAGACGGTGACCATTGGCAGCGACGGGGAAAAGCTGACCTTCGCGGCGGCTTGACGAACCCCCGCCTTTTGGCGTATACTGGATGCAAACCACTAAAGGAGGCTCCCACATGACCGCAGAGGAACGCCGTGCCGCCGTTTTCGGGATATTGGAGCAGGCCGAACGGCCCGTCAGCGCATCGAGCCTGGCGGAGCGCTTCGGCGTCAGCCGCCAGCTGATCGTGGGGGACGTGGCCCTGCTGCGGGCGGGCGGAGCGGCGATCGACGCCACCGCCCGAGGCTATGTGACCCGCGAAAAGCAGCGCACGGGCCTGCTGCGGCAGGTGGCCTGCCGCCACCGCGCGGAGGATGTGGAGCAGGAGCTGCTGGTCATAGTGGATAACGGCTGCGCGGTGCTGGACGTGATCGTGGAGCACCCGGTATACGGCCAGCTCACCGGTGCGTTGGGGCTGACCAGCCGGTACGACGTGGGGCAGTTCATCCTGCGCTCCCGTCAGGCCCAGCCGCTGTCCCTGCTGACGGAGGGGGTCCATCTGCACACCCTGGCCTGCCCCGACGAGGCGGCATTCCTCCGGGTGAAAAGGGAGCTGACGGAGGCAGGGTTCCTGCTGGAATAATAGAATACTTCTTTTTGAAAAACAAATCAACCGCCCGAACCTCTTGCGTTGCAGCAGTTTCAGAGGTTCGGGCGGCGTTTATTTCAAGAAAATGGTCAGGTAAGGTAGTTCACACCAAGAATTACGACGCCCAGCACTACCAACACCGCGCCGGTAGCCCGGTTCAGCACCTCCGGAGTGCTCTTGTTGGCGAACCGGGCGGCAATACGTGCCCACAGCAGCGTGGAGAGCACACACAGCAGCAGCACCCACCAGTCCGCCACGCCGCCGATAGCGAAGTGGCTCAGGGACCCTGTGAGGGCGGTGAAGGTCATGATGAACACGCTGGTGCCCACGGCGGTCTTCAGCTCATAGCCCAGCACGCTGGTCAGCGCCAGCAGCATCATCATGCCGCCGCCCGCGCCAACAAAGCCGCAGATAAAGCCCACCATCACGCCGCACAGGATGGACTGAATGATCTGTCTTCTGCGGGATACGCTCTCCATGGCGGCCTTGGTGGTCATGACCGGCTTGACGATGAACTTGATGCCCAGCAGCAGCGTCATGAAGACGGAGAAATTTCCCATAGCGGCGGAGGGCACCAGACTGGACACCCAACTGCCCACCAGAGTGAACAGCAGCACCGCCGCCATCATTACCAGACCGTTGCGGATATCCAGATTCTTGTTCTTTCCATAAGTATACGCCGAAATGGCGCTGGCAAGCACGTCGCTGGCAAGCGCGATACCCACCGCCTGATAGGGCTCCATATGCAGGAAGGTAACCAGCATGGGTGTGATCACCGCCGCCGCGCTCATACCGGCAAAGCCGGTGCCCAACCCCGCGCCCATACCGGCGAGGAAGCAAACGATAAATGTAATCATCGGTCCAAATAAAATTCCTTTCTGTAGTAGGTTCGCACGGTCAAAATATTGTTCGTTACTGAACTATGTTGACACTATATCACCTTTCCGCCTCCCTGTCAAGTGTTAGAAAAGGCCCGCGCCTTACGGCGCGGGCCTCGGGTGCGTCTTTCTATCTCCCCATCAGTTCTTCGATCTCAGAAATCTCCAGCAGGCGATTACCGATCAGATCCTCCGGCGCGCCCTCCGTCACCAGGATGTCGTTCTCCAGACGGATGCCTATGCCCTCCTCCGCCACATAGAGTCCCGGCTCGCAGGTGATGACCATTCCCGGCTCATAGACCTTCCGGTCACAGGGATCGTGGGTGTCCAGCCCCAGAGAGTGGGACACGCCGTGGTAGTAGTATTTCTCCACGTCGCTGTCATCGGTTATGAGCTTCGCCGTCCGCAGAGCCTTTTTGTAGAAGTCGATGACAGCCTGATTGGACTCCTTGGTTGCGATCCCGGGGCGCATTTTCTCCTTGGCAATCTCCATGGCCTCCCGGACGATGGTGAACAGCTCCTTCTGCCGGTCCGTGAACTTCCCGCCCACGGGGAACGTCCGGGATACGTCGGCGGAGTAGTACTGATACTCTGCTCCCAGGTCCACCAGCAGCAGTGTGCCGTCCTTGGCGACGCAGTTGTTGTCGGAGTAGTGGAGCATCACCGCGTTTTCTCCCGAGGCGGCGATGGTCTCAAAGCCGTGGCGCAGGCCGCTGCGGGCCACGTAGTGCTCATAGTCCGCCTGCCACTGGTACTCGTACTCACCGGGCTTTGCTGTCCTCAGCATCTGCTTCAGGGCCTCGATGGTCACATCCCCGGCCTTGCGGATGCAGGCGACCTCCTCCGGCGTCTTGATGGCGCGGAGGGAGGAGATGGTACGGCAGATGTTTTTGATCTGGAACATGGGATACTTCTCCCGCAGCGTCCGGGCCAGCTCCTCGGAACGGGTGGGCGCGGCGTTCATGGAGAGGCGGTCGAAGGCGAAGTACACATCCGTTACGTTGTACCCCGCCATGCCCACGGAGGCAAGCCGTCCCTCAAAGTCCTGCATATAGCAGACGCTCTTGATCCCGCTGCGCTCCGTGGCCTCCTCCTTGGTCAGCATCTTGCCGTTCCATTTGATGGTGTACTCGTCGGGTTCCTCAATGAACAGAGTCTCTACCGTCCTCACTGCCGCCTTGATCAGCAGCAGCCACACATTCTGGGTGTCGATGCCGGTCATATAGTAAAAATTCCGGTTCACGGAGAAGGGGCACATATCCTGGTCATAGCTCTTCACCGGGGCGATCCCGGAGTACAGCAACACCGCGCTGCCCTCCTCCAGCTTTTCCAGCAGGGCTTTCCGGTTATTGGTAAAAAATTCCGATGTCATAGGGTCCTCCTCAAGTTATTTAATTCGTCCATCCTGAAACGATCTATCCCCATTATGCCATATTTTTACAAAAGTGCAAGAGGATGGCCCCGCCGAGAATTGAAAATTTTTCAGGACAGAGTCTTCTCAGCAAAAAACAGGCAGGCTTTCAGCCTGCCTGTTCTTTATCCGGTTACTCCTCCGGTTCCGCGTCCGGATCAACCTCGCCGGGCTCCTCCGGCTCCTCCTCACTGAGGCGGACCGTCCAGCGGCCAAATTCGTGAAACACATCCGACGGCGCGGGGGTCATACCCTCCACCACGTCCGGATGGGTGAGCACAGCGTAATTCTTAAAGCAAATCGGCGCGATAGGAGCCGCAGCCTGGAAGTGGCTGCACAACCGGCTGGCGGCGTCCGTCCGGTCCTCCGCGGCGGCGAAAGCCTGGAGGACCACATCCGTGACCTCGCTGGTATAAGCGCCATAGTTGAGCAACCCCTCTGTGCCGATGAGATCGGTGAGATCCCAGTTGGCGGTGAGCCGCACCTCGCCGAAGTACAGGTCAAACTCCCCCGCCTCCAGCGCCGCCAGGTACTCCTCCCAGGGCAGGGTCTCCACCGTGATCTTCCAGTCCAACAGAGAAAGCTCCTCCGCAATGAACCGGGCGGTGGACGCCCGGAAAGCGTCGTCCCCGCTGACCAGCAGCGTCAGCTCCTTTTGCGTACCGGTATCCTGTCCGGCGGAGCGGAGGGCGGAAATGGTCCCCTCCTCGCTGTAAGCCTTCTCCAGACCGGCGGGATACAGCGGCGACAGCGGCGAAATAGGGAACTGGGCCGCCAGCGCCAGGTTCACCAGCTTGCCCTCCACCAGGGTCGAGCGGTCGATCCCCTGGCTGAAGATCGCGCGGAGATCAGCGTCAGCAAAAAGATGGTCCTCGGCGGTGTTGAAGCCGATGAACTGCATGACGGCTGTGGGCTGGGCTGTGATCTGATCCTGGCCGCTGACCAGGGAGGGATCGTCTGTGGGGTCCACCACCAGCAGCTCCGCCTCGTGAGTATCAAACAGATACCGGGCGGTATCCCAGTCCTTTGCGGCAGTCAGGAATATGGTGTGGAGCGGCAGCTTCTTTCCCTGCCACCAGTCCTCCCGGAGCTCCAGCCGCTCCTCCCCGTTCTCGCCAAACAGCGTATAGGGTCCCGTCCCCACCGGAACACGCTGGGCGGCGGTGCTCCATTTGACGATGGAGATATCAAGCAGGGCCGGAAGGCCCTGGTCGGGCTCGTTGAGGGTAATCAGCACCTGCCCCCTGCGGTTTGCGGCAATCGACTTCACATTCCGCAGCCGGTAGGCGTAGCGCTCCGACTCCAGAGCCCGCTGAAGTGTCTCCGCCACATCCCGGGCCGTCAGAACAGAGCCGTCGGAAAAGACCGCGTCCGCCCGCAGGGTCAGGGTACATACCAGTCCGGCCACGTCCCACTCCCAGCTTTCGCACAGCACGGGAACCGGCTGAAACTTTTCATCCAGACGGAACAGGGGCTCGTAAATCAGCGAGGCCACCGTCTCCTGGACGCCCTCGCCGCATTCGACGGGGTCCAGGGTCTGGTCCTTGTGGTAGGGCAGAGTAAAGGCGGAGGGGTACTCCGGTCCCTTTTCCTCCGGCTCCTCCGCCGGTTCTTCCGGCAGAAATTGCTGGTAGTCCTCCCACTCCTCCGGCACCGGCTCCTCCGGCTCCGCCAGAATGGCGCAGCCGCTCAGCAGCAGCACCACCGCCAAAAGCAGGGCCAGCCGCCTCATTGGTCCGCCTCCGGCTTCAGGCCGATCAGCGCCCCCTGGACGCCCCGCTTATCGCCGGTCACCCGGTGGCTCCAATAGAGGTCCGTATGGCAGGCGGTACAGGTGGTGCAGACGTCGATGCACTCCACCCCCGCCTCCCGCAGCCGCCAGGCGTTGATTTCCTTCAGATCCACCGTCCACTTCGCACCCCGGGGCCGGATGTATTCCTCCACCCCGCCGCCAAAGGCGGTGCGCATGGCGTCGGGTACGTCGTCGTGGGTCTCGAAGCAGCAGGGTCCGATGCCCGCGCCAATGGCCACCCGGATATTTTCTGGCTTCGCCCCAAAGAGGCGGCCCATCTCCCCCACCGCCTTGGCGGGGAGATCCAGCGCGGTGCCCCGCCACCCGGCGTGTACCGCGCCAATGCACCGGCTCACCGGGTCGTGGAGCAGCAGGATGATGCAATCGGCAGAAAACACCATCAGGTTCAGCCCTCGCTCATTGGTCACCAGAGCGTCGGCAGTAAAATCGGTGGTAACAAAGAGGCCCTTGCCCCGGTCCGCAGCCGTGACATGCCGGACGGTGTCCTCATGGATCTGCTTGGACTGGACCAGATCGTGGACGTCCGTCCCCAGGGCCTCGCAGAACCGGCGGTAATTCTCCAATACGTTCTCCCGCTTATCCGGCTCCGGTCCGCTGCCCCGCAGATTCAGGGAGGCAAAATGCCCCCCGCTGACCCCGCCCAGCCGGGTGGAAAAACCGTGGATCAGATTATCATTTTCCAGCACAGTGGACGTGTGATAGACAATTTCGTGATATTGTTGCGCTTGAAAAGACATGGATACCTCCTGAGATTCAAATCACATGGGTGTTCCACTTCTTGCAGGCGGCGGCGATTTCCAGAATCTCCTCGTCTCCGCAGTCCCCAGGAAGGGAGAAAGCGATGCCGATCTCCTCCTCCCCGCTCTGCTCGATGACGGCGCGCAGCTCCTCCGGCGGCATATCCGGGCGCAGGAGGTCCTCCAAAAAATTCTCTGTGCCGTACACCTCGAAGGGCCAAGGGACGGCTGCCCAGTCAAATGCCAGCGCCTGGGCACGGCTGAGGTGAGCGTCGATAAAAACGGAGTCCAGCTCGACCCCAATGTCGCATATCCCCTCTGCGGTGATGACCGGGATGGGAAAATACTCCATCCGGTACTCCCCCTCCCGTATGGAGGNGTGGNANGCGCAATAATCCCATTTGCNGGNATACCCCGCTTCCTTCANNCGCTTNTTCAGCGCCACCGTCCGCNGCCACAGGGGCTCATAGATGCCGTTAAGGGTTTCCCAGACNTCCATCCCTACGCGTCCCTTCCGCAGCAGTGCTTATANTTNTTCCCGCTGCCGCAGGGGCAGGGGTCGTTGCGGCCGATCTTCTGGACCTTGCGGGGCTGCTTCTTCACGGTGCCNTCGCCNCCNCGGCCCTCGGTGATGCCGCTGGCCACCCGCTCNCGCTTGACCTCCTGGTCGCTCTTGATNCGCACGGAGTACAGCCGCCGGACNGTCTCCTCCTGGATNGCGGACACCATCTCCTCAAACATATGCAGGCTCTCCCGCTTATAGGCGTCCACCGGGTTGGACTGGGCGTANGCCTGGAGCCGGATGCCCTGGCGCAGATCCTGCATGGCGTCGATGTGGTCCATCCAGTACTCGTCTACCACNCGCAGCATGANNACCCGCTCCAGCTCCCGCATNTCGGGGANGNCGGCGTTNNCNTCCNNGGCCTTGNNGATCTCCGCCTCCTTGGCGGCGTANGTTCNCATGGGCCTTATCGGTAAANAGCTNNATNAANTCCTCCGCGCCGGTTTTCTCCACTTCCTCCGGCGTCAGCTTCACGGNGTACTTGGGGAAGAAGGAGCCCTCCAGGGNGCCCAGCATGGTCCGGTAAGCATCGTTGTCGATGTNCTTGTTCTCGCCGAAGGCGGACTGGACCGTATCGGAGATNATNTTNGAGATNAAATTNGNGATCTCNTTTTGCAGATCCGCGCCGTCCAGCACGTTCTTGCGCTGGCCNTAGATGATCTCGCGCTGCTTGTTCATGACNTCGTCGTACTCCAGGGTGCTCTTGCGGGCCTGGAAGTTCCGCGACTCCACGCTGGTCTGGGCGTTCTCNATGCCCTTGGTCAGCATCTTGTTCTCAATGGGGATGTCCTCCCCCAGGTCCAGNCGCTCCATGAGCCCCGTGATCCGGTCGCCGCCGAAGAGGCGCATCAGATCNTCNTCCAGGCTCAGGTAAAACCGGGTCTCGCCGGGGTCGCCCTGACGGCCGGCACGGCCGCGGAGCTGGTTGTCGATCCGGCGGGAGTCGTGGCGCTCGGTGCCGATGATGAACAGGCCGCCGGCCTCCCGGACCTTGTCCGCCTCACCGGCAATCTCGGCCTTGTGCTTCTCCATGCTCTCGGCAAACATCTTGCGGGCGTCCAGGATCTCCTGGTTGTCAGTCTCGGCGTAGCCGGTGGCCTCGGCGATCAGTTCGTCGGAGAGACCGGCCTTGCGCAGATCGTTCTTGGCCAAAAACTCGGCGTTGCCGCCCAGCATGATATCCGTACCACGTCCGGCCATGTTGGTAGCCACGGTGACGGCCCCCAGCTTGCCCGCCTGGGCCACGATCTCCGCTTCCTTCTCGTGGTTCTTGGCGTTCAGGACGTTGTGCTTGATGCCCGCCCGGGCCAGCAGCTTGCTCAAATGCTCGTTCTTCTCGATGGACACCGTGCCCACCAGCACCGGCTGGCCCTTGGCGTGGCACTCCTTGACCTGCTCTATAACGGCGTTATACTTGGCGCTCTCCGTCTTGTACACCACGTCGTGGTCGTCGACACGGGCCAGAGGACGGTTGGTGGGGATCTCGATGATATCCAGCTTGTAGATCGCGCCAAACTCCTCCTCCTCCGTCAGAGCCGTACCGGTCATACCGGAGAGCTTGCTGTAGAGGCGGAAATAGTTCTGGAAGGTGATGGTAGCCAGGGTCTTGCTCTCCCGCTCCACCTTCACCCGCTCCTTGGCCTCGATGGCCTGGTGCAGGCCCTCGCTGTAGCGGCGGCCAAACATGAGGCGGCCAGTGAACTCGTCAACAATGATGACCTGACCGTCCTTGATGACGTAGTCAATATCCCGCTTCATCACGCCGTGGGCCCTGATGGCCTGGTTGATGTGGTGGTTGATGGTGGAGTTCTCCGGGTCGGACAGGTTCTCCAGATGGAAGAACTCCTCCGCCTTGGCGATACCCCGGGCGGTGAGGGTGGCAGTGCGGGCCTTCTCGTCCACGATATAGTCCGCGTCGATGTTCACATCCTCCTCGGCCTTCTCATCAGTCTCGGCGATGACCATCTTCTTCAGCTGGCGGACAAACATCTCCGCCATATCGTAGAGCTGGGTGGACTTCTCCCCCATACCGGAGATGATCAGCGGGGTGCGGGCCTCGTCAATGAGGATGGAGTCCACTTCGTCCACGATGGCGAAGCTGTGGCCCCGCTGGACCAGCTCGGTGGAATAGAGGGCCATGTTGTCGCGGAGGTAGTCGAACCCCATCTCGTTGTTGGTGCCGTAGGTGATGTCGGCAGCATAGGCGGCCTGCCGTTCCGTCTTCTCCAGACCGTGGATGATCAATCCAACGCTGAGGCCCAGGAAACGGTACACCTTGCCCATCCACTCGCTGTCGCGCTTGGCCAGGTAGTCGTTGACGGTGACGATGTGGACGCCGTTGCCGGTAAGGGCGTTGAGGTAGGCGGGCAGGGTCGCCACCAGGGTCTTGCCTTCACCGGTCTTCATTTCAGCGATGCGCCCCTGGTGGAGCACCACGCCGCCCACCAGCTGCACCCGGTAGGGCCGCAGGCCCAGCACACGCCACGCGGCCTCCCGCACAGTGGCAAAAGCCTCCGGCAGGATATCGTCCAGGGTCTCGCCCTTGGCAAGGCGCTCTTTGAATTCAGCGGTCTTGGCAGTCAGCTGGGCGTCGGACATGGCCTTGTACTCCGGCTCCAGCGCCTCGATCTTATCCACGATAGGATAAATCTGCTTCAGTTCCCGCTCGCTGTAGGTTCCAAAAATCTTCGTAATCAAGCTCATATGGTACACTCCTCTTTCGTGAGAGTAAAATTCACACAACAATACAAGATAGTAGTATAGCACAAATTTCCTGATTTGCAATGGGAAAATGGCACTTTATCGCCTCTTATTATCCAGTTTCTTTTGGATAACTCTCCTCCTCTATAAAAATTCCAAAAAAATCAAAAAACTCTCTTGACAAATGGGGAGACGTCTGCTAAAATACTCCATGTTCTGCGGGCGTAGCTCATCTGGTAGAGCGCCACCTTGCCAAGGTGGAGGTAGCGGGTTCGAGCCCCGTCGCCCGCTCCAGCTCAGAAGTCCCTCCCACCGTTCCGTTTCCCGCTTTCGCGGAAAACTGCACTATGGGAGGGACTTCTTCGCTTTCGGCCACGACCCATCCTTTCGNCCGCCCTTATGGCGGGCGAATTTGGCGGCAAAGCCGCCAAACCGGATTGGGCTCGCGGCCGAGNAAACGGGGNACGCGAGGGGATTCCAGNTANCGGAAAATTGATNGAATTGTTTATTGCACAAAGCNCCCTGTCGATGATTCATCGACAGGGNGCTTTNTCATTTTGCTTATNAGNAAGNCNTCANGNAGNANNNTACGGAANACTTCAANATCTAATTATTCAGCCGGATCACAAAGGAGGTCCGCAGATCCTTCTCCCCGCTGANNCGNTATGCTTCCTCTACATCCGCCCCCCAGGTGTTGATGCCGCCCACNCCCCGCATNGCGCCGCAGACGGTGACCACGGTACGGACGGGCCGGGGGAGCTCCTCCCGGTGTGCGGCCTGCTCCAGCTGCTGGGGCGTNTACGGGATGGCGGAAAANGCGAATGGCGCACCATCCATCTCCAGCGTCAGCTTCTTCCCGCCAGCCGCGTGCAAAACGGCGGCGCGGGTATCCACATGACAGCCGCACTCCTGGGGAACCAGATAGCTGGGGATGTGTGGAGTCTCCCGGTGCCAGCCGAACACACCGCCCTTCCGGCGGTCCGGGTAGGTCTCGCCCGACAGCCCGAGCCATTCCACTTGCTCCACCGGCTCCGGGGCGGCGAACCGCAAGCCGAACAGCGGCAGCTCCGGCCGCCCGGACCGGCCATGATATTGCGCGGTGACCGTCATACGCCCCATATCGTCCACCACGTATGTCACCTCGGTGGACAGTCCCGGCATGGCGGAGGACGCATAGGTGAAACGGACAGACACCTCCTCCCCGCTCTCGCCCAGCACCTCAATATTTTCGCATTTCTGCCAGGCATCCGCCGCCGACCAGANGGNGCTGCGCAGATGGAAGCCGCAGCCCNTATCGTTCTCNGTNGGNGCNCGCCAATAGGCCGGACGNGGCGCCCGCCACAGCCACTCCTTCCCNCCGGAGACCAGNGAGACCGGCCCGCCCTCTACATATGAGAACAGAACCTCAAATCCGCCGCCCCGGACGCCCAGCGCACCGTCGCCNTGGACGATCCGCAGCGGACCGCACTTTTTCACCGNCGGCAGGNCGGCNNCTTCTGCCCGCCGATTGGCCGCGTCATGAGCCGCCCGGGCCTCNGGNGANGCNTACCAGTAGCGCACNTCCTGCATGGCGGGCTTCTCTCTGCCGTCGGCAAACACGATGCCGTCGGCGCTGAAGGCGTAGTCGCTCTGCCGCTCGCCAAAGTCCCCGCCGTAACCCAGCACACGCCGTCCATTGCAGTNCGTGCGCCACAGGGCCTGGTCCATAAAGTCCCAGATAAACCCGCCCTGATATTGGGGAAATTCCTCGCCGAGACGGATATAGCTCTCCATGCCGCCCAGGGAGTTGCCCATGTCGTGCATATACTCGCAGAGGATAAACGGCTTTTTCGGGTTGCTCTCCAGATACGCCCGGATGGCCTCCGGCGGCGCGTACATCCGGCTCTCTANATCGGAGATGTCATCATATTTCCGGCAGCTGGTCACACCCTCATAGTGGACCAGNCGGCNGGGGTCATTGGNCCGGAANAACTCCGCCATGGCCCGGATATTCTCNCCCGCNTAGGANTCGTTNCCGCAGGACCAGAGGAGNACGGCGGCATGGTTCTTATCCCGNTCNAACATGGACCGGGCCCGGTCCACCACGCAGTCCCGCCATTCCGGCAGGCTCCCCGGCACGATCCNNTCCGGNNCGNNGNCTNCCCANNTCTGCCAGGAGCCGTGGCTCTCCAGGTTGGCCTCGTCGATCATNTAGATNCCGTTNNGGTCNCACATATGATACCACNGNGTCTGATTGGGGTANTGGCAGGTGCGGACGGCGTTGATNTTGTTCCGGCGGAAGGTTTCCATGGCGGCGNTCATNTCCTCAGNNCCGATGGCGCGGCCTGTCTCCGGGNTCCACTCNTGGCGGTTGACGCCGTTNAAGACGATCCGCTCCCCGTTGAGGNGCATCAGGCCNTCTTTCAGCTCNAACCGGCGGAAGCCGATGTCNTAGGGGACNACTTCNGTTACNGTCCCGTCCGCNGNCTTTAAGGTCAGCGTTACATGATACAGCTCCGGCGTTTCATGCCGCCAGGGGCGGATGTTCTCAAANCGGAAGGNNTGGCTGCGGAGGTATTTTCCCTCCTCATGCAGCTCCAGANTNCCGTCAANCAGAACNCCCTGCACAGGATGGGAGATCTGGCAGGAAACCTCCGCCGCCTCTCCCTCCAGCAGCAGGCGGATNGACAGCGTCCCGGTGCGGTTGTCCTCCTCCAGTCCCGCCTGGAGCCACAGNTCCNCCAGATGCACATCCGGCTTGGCGTANAGGAACACGGGGCGGAAAATGCCGCTGAACCGGAAGAAGTCCTGGTCCTCGATCCACGCCGCGCTGCTGCGCTTATAGACCTCNACNCACAGCCGGTTGCCCGTCTCCCGGANATACGGNGTGAGGTCAAAGTCCGATGGCGTGAAGCTGTCCTCGGCGNAGCCCACAAAGTGTCCNTTGAGCCAGACNTAGCACGCCTGCTCCACGCCCTGGAAGCTGACGCAGACCCGCTTGCCCCGCAGTCCGGGAGCCAGGTCAAATTCCCGCACATAGCTGCCNACCGGGCAGTCGTCCCAGTCGATCTGGGGCGCATCGAGTTCCGCGTGGCCGTCCCAGGGGTAGAGGGTATTGATATANTGGATCTGTCCNTANCCCTGCAATTCCATNTGTCCCGGGACNTGGATCGTGCCGAAGGCGGAATCGTCGTACCCCTCCCGCCAGAAATCCTNNGGGCGGAGGGCGGGGGCCTTGCTCCACANGAAACGCCATACTCCATCCAGGCTCTGNCGCAGAGAGGTCTCCCCCTGGGCCAGCTCCTGCATGGAGGCATAGCATACATGGTCGGAATGGGCNTCCAGCCGGTTCACCCGGAANACNGTNGGGTCTGTCAGCCAATGAAGCNCTGCCTGCATAGTATCTTCTCCTTCTTGTTTTGTAGTACAAACCAAGGGTAACCGTATCATAAAAGTTTCGTCCACCTTTTCAAAGGTGGCGGAGTCCAGNGGCAGNGCCNCTGGNCGCNCNCCNCAGNGNGCGNAATNCCCCAAAAGCCGCGCCTAAAAAAGATCCTCTCCATCGCACAATCCCAAACTGCGCGGCTTTCAAGCGTATTTGCCGCCATAGCGGCAAACAGCGCCCGGGAGTTNCCGTAGACCNTTGATCCCATCTGTAGAAACNGCATACCAAAAAGGGACGGAGGAAACCTCCGTCCCTTCCATGGAAAAATCAGTCGATCTTCAGGATCAGTTCCAGAATCCNCTTNNCNCAGACCTCCAGNTCNCCGCGCTTGACCGCGCCCAGCTCCATCGCCTTCTGCACACGCTCCGGATAACCGGTCCCCATTTTCAGATCGTTGCCGGCCAGAAGCTCTTTNTAGTGNTCNCCGCGNGTCCACCAGTCGGTCATCACCATGCCGGTGTAGCCCCAGTCGCCGCGCAGGATGTCCGTCAGGAGCTCCCTNCTCTCCGAGGCCCGGCGGCCATTGATGATGTTGTAAGAGCTCATGATCGCCCACGGCTCCGCCTCGCGCACGATGATCTCAAAAGCACGCAGATACAGCTCCCGCATGGCACGCTGGGAGACNCGGGAATCGCTGTTCTTGCGGTTGATCTCCTTGTTGTTGCAGGCAAAGTGCTTCACCGTGGCGGCAATGTGCTGGGACTGAACGCCCCGCACCATGGACCCNGCCAGTTTGCCGGTGAGCAGCGGGTCCTCGGAATAGTATTCAAAGTTTCTNCCGCAGAGAGGNCTGCGGTGNATGTTGACCGCCGGGGCGAGCCAGGCGGCGATGTTGTTCTCCTTGACCTCCTCCGCAGCGGCCTTGCCGACCTNGTACACCAGGTCCTCATCCCAGGACGCGGCCAGAAGCGTGGCGCANGGCCAGGCCGTGGTGCATACGCCAACGTCCGGACCTATCCGCAGACCGGCAGGNCCGTCNGCGGTGGTGATNGTNGGTACNCCATACTCCGGCAGATTGCCCATGCCGAAGGTNTTGGACACGGACGTGTTGGGCTGTCCGCCCAGCAGGTGGATCAGCTCCCCGTCNTCCATCTGGGAGATGAAGNCATCCAGGGACAGCTTCCCTTCCGCCACAGCGGACAGCGGCTGTGCGCCCTCCTTATAGGGCTTGTGGAGCTGATAGCGGCCCCANCCGCGCATTGCGGGCGCCGCCGCCTCGGCCAGACCGCCGGGNATCGGGGTCAGCAGGTTGGCATTGGGGTCCACCGGCTCNGCGGCGGGCAGATCNTCATNGCTGCCGTCCGCCAGCAGGCGCTTGGAGAGNTGAGAGGGNGCGAGGCTGTCGCTGACAGAGCGGACANCNNCCGTCTCGGCCTGCTCNTAGGCGTAGTCCAGCTTCGCAGNATCCCGCACNGAGGTGCCCANATANAGGGCATAGCTNCCCTTCTCCAGCACAAAGGAGCTGGGAGNNACCTTCCCCAGATCGTCAAAGCTGGCCATNTCCGCCNCNGCGAANGACAGCTCCACCGTCTCNCTCTCCCCGGGGGCNAGAAGNCNGGTCTTCCGGAANGCGGCCAGNNTACGCGCAGGCTTTTGCAGCTGNCCCCACGGGGCGCTGTAGTAGAGCTGCACCACCTCTTTGCCCGCATACTTNCCGGTGTTGGTGACCTTCACCTCCACNCAGANGCGCTCATCCTTCACTCCGGCGCTNACNGTCTCCAGGGAGAAGGTNGTNTANGACAGGCCNAAGCCAAAGGGATANATGACCTTCTCCGCCATGCCGGGCAGGGTCTCAAAGTACCGGTAGCCCACATAGATGTCCTCGGTGTAGTCCACATAGTGGGGCGANTCGTGGAANTGCTCCGTGGAGGGATAGTCGTTCAGATCCCGNGCGAAGGTGTCCGGCAGCTTGCCGCTGGGATTGGCCTTCCCCGTCAGCAGCGCGGCCACAGCCGCGCCNCCCTCCATGCCGCCCTGATAGGCCAGAAGNACGGAGGAAATGCGGTCATCGCNGCAGAACCAGGAGGCGTCNACCACGCCGCCCACGTTCAGGACNACGGCCACCTTGNCNAAAGCCGCGCATACCTNNTCCACCANCTTCTGCTCCGCGTCCGAGAGATAGAAGTCNCCCTTGGGGAANATCCGCCCNGCGGTCTTGGGCAGCGANCCCTCGTCCTCCCAGGGGGACTCCTCATCTGANTACACCACGTCCGAGCGGTCCCAGCCCTCTCCGGANAAGCGGCTGATNACGATCACNGCCACATCCGTCTCCGCCTTGGCGGCAGAGANCAGCTCCTCCGGCAGCTCCGGCTCAACCATCATTCCGGGGACGTCNTTGGCGGCATAGCGCTGGGCGACATAGTCCCGGTAGTACGCCGACAGCGGCTCATAAACCGGCACATTTTCCTGCTTNAGCCCGTCATAAATGTTATGCACATAGGCCACCGTTACATCGCCGCTTCCGCCGCCGCCNTTGACATAGTCAAAGCTGCCCTTGCCGAACAGGGCNACGCGGCTGCCGGAGGCCAGAGGGAGCACTCCCCCCTGATTTTTCANCAGGACCATTCCCTCCTGGGCNGCCTGCCGGGAGAGCTCCCGATGGGCGGGGCTGGCCGTGACNTATCCNTCGCTGNTNAGCGGCAGATTGGGCTGATAGAATGCNCGTGTCCACTTTTTCATAATGTTCTCCTTTTATNTGTAATTTTTATNTTGAAGATTACTTNCTGTATTTACAGGCGCTGAANNCCCGCTCAGGCGTGGTAGCACCCNCCGCCGATNAATTCCCGCATGAGGGAGGTCTTGGGAATATCGTCCGCGGGGATCGGCAGGAAGTAGTTCAGGAACTTCAGCAGCCGCTTNGCCTCGATGTACTCCTCGCTGTCCCNGGGNACGCCGAAGAGCAGNGGCTGGACATAGGGCTTGAGCAGNGACGTCTCATAAATNAGGGAGGAGTTGAANACCATATCCGCGCTGTCCTGGAAGGGGAAGATGTTGTTCTCCTCCCCCCGCCGCACGGAGGGCCACATCTTNATGGTGGCCTGGGCGCTGTAGCCCCGGGTCCGGGCGTCCCGCTCGATCCGCCGCAGGAGGCGGGCGTCGGTGGTGGGGATGCGGTTGTGGTCNTCGATGCACAGGGTCGTGAGACAGCTGATGTAAATCTTGAACTTGCTCTCCCTGGGCAGNGAGTGGGTAAACTGGTCGTTNAGGCAGTGGATGCCCTCAATGACCAGCACATCCCCCTCCCCNAGGGTGAGGAAGTTGCCGTTGTACTCCCGNGCCCCCTTCTTGAAGTTGAAGGTGGGNATCTCCACGGTCTCGCCGTTCAGCAGCCGGACCATGTCCGTNTTGAACTGCTCCACNTCCATGGCCCCCAGGCANTCGAANTCATAGTCGCCGTTTTCATCCCTGGGGGTATCCTCCCGATTTACAAAATAGTTGTCCGTGGCGATGGCGTGGGGATGGAGGCCGCAGGCCCGCAGCTGGGTGGACAGGCGGTGAGAGAAGGTGGTCTTGCCGGAGGAGGACGGNCCCGCNATCATCACGAAGCGGACNTCCTTCCGGGAGGCGATCTCGGCGGCGATGTCGCCGATCTTCTTCTCCATCATGGCCTCGTAGGCCAGGATCAGGGACGTGGCGTTGCCCTGGGCGACGGTNGTGTTCAGCTCCGCCACGTTGGAGGCGTGGAGCGCCTCGGCGCGCAGNGTGGACGCGCTGAGCTCCCGGAAGACCTTGATNGAGGGCTTGAAGTCCGCCAGCCGGTNGGGANCGGCCTGGGTGGGCAGGCGCAGCACAAAGCCGTCCTCAAACAGCTCCAGGCCAAAGCACCTGATNTANCCGGTATCCGGCACCATNTANCCGTAGAAGTAGTTCACAAAGCCNTCCAGGGAGTAGACATTGACCCGGGAATTGATCCGGAAGCCCAGGAGCTGGGCCTTGCGGATCANCCCCGCCTCCCGGAACAGNTCGATNGCGTCGTCGGTGCTGATAGACTGCTTCTCAATGGGCAGCGCCTTTTCGGACAGCTCCCGCATCCGCGCCTCCACCCGCTCCAGCAGCGCCTGGTCCAGGGTAACCCCGCCCCGGGCCCGGATAAAGAGGGCGCCGCTGAGGGAGTACTCCACCGTGACACGCTCCACGCTTTCCCGGCCCACCACGTCGTAGAAGGCCTTCANCATCAGAAAGACCGCNCTGCGCTTATAGGTCTGGATACCCGGCCTGTCCTGGGCCGTGACCATTTTCAGCGCGCAGTCCCGNTCCAGGGNCTTGTGGAGCTCACAGAGCTTCCCGTCCCGGTTGACCAGCAGGATNTCGCAGGGAAACCGGTCCTGGAAATCCGCCGCGATGGTCCGATAGGNNGTNCCGTGGGGATAGNNNTACTCCACGCCGTCNACGGTNACTTTNTGCATTTTCTTTTCTTCCATAGGATGGCCTCCTCAATATGTGATTNCCCCCGCCGGAAAGACGGGCTGCCGGGGTTTCTGTGCGTCTCCNTTTATCATACGATATTTTCCGGAAAATTACAAGGATGATTCTGCTANGAATACGCAGGATTTNTNGANANCATNCGAGGACCTGCTCCCGNTGGGAGCAGGTCCTCGNATGCNGTNTATTCCATTCAGTNCGCANNCCGGCGTNTTACNTGGTCTTCGCCAGCTTCTCCCNNCGGGCGTTCAGATCCCTGCGCATTTCATCNGCNCAGCCGTCCAGCTTNTAGAANNCGTTNAGCAGCGATGATCAGCACGCACAGGATNANGGGNATCCACATNTAGCAGANCTGGATCGCTGNCCTGNGCNNCAAGNNNCCTGGGTGCTGGCNGNNCCGTCGTAGNNNTTNNTNCCCAGGTACAGGCCNATGATCCAGCTGGCCAGACCCATAGCTGGCCTTNACGAACAGGCCCTGGAANGCGGCGATGGTNCCGGAGATNCTGCGGTTCTTCTTCCACTCGGAGTAGTCGATGGCGTCGGGCTGCATGGCNAANANGGTGCCNAAGATNCCNTANATNCCCAGNCCNGTGATNACCAGNNCNNNNAGCTGGACAGNCGANAGAGGTCTTGNNGANCAGGATCAGNNCGNTGCCCACCAGATAGANNCCGGNNGANAGGAACAGGATGTTGCGCTTACCGAANTTCTCNTCCAGCTTGGGCAGGCACAGCAGCATNGGCAGNCCGGACAGNATNCCCAGGAAGCCNACCAGCGTNGCCAGATCCTCGCGNNNNAGGTTGTACTTGAAGAAGTAGATNACNGTGGTGGAGCGCACCACNTACAGGGCNAAGTACANGAANTTNANGNNCATCACNANCCACGCCTGACCGGTCATNGCCTTGATGTTNTNNNTNAGGGAGCNGTCNNNNTTCTCNACNGANGGNGGNATNACNTCCTCCGTGCTGGCAAAGGTCAGGAAGAAGATCAGCATGGCGGCNANGCCGTACACGCCCATNACGATCACCCANGCCNTGGGGCTCTTGAAGGGNTCGGCANNGCCGGNGTCCACGATNCCNCNNACAAACTTNACNAAGGGCGTGGTGATGGACATGACGATGGCGGTGCCCAGCAGGGCGCAGACCATGCGGGTGGTCACCAGGATNTTCCGCTCGTTGGGATCGGCGGAGAGCCGGGGGACGATGGTGTTGAGGGGGATGTTGACCACGGTATAGGCCGTACACAGCAGGCAGTAGGTNANATANGCNNANACCAGCTTGCCGCTCTGGCTCAGGTCNGGAACAATAAAGGTCAGGACGGTGAATACCGCGAANNGCACCGCGCCGATGACGAAGTANGGNCNCCCCTGCCCCCATTTGGTGTGGGTCTTGTCNACGACCATGCCCATGACAGTGTCGGTGATGGCGTCGATCAGCTTGGTGACCAGCATCATGGTNCCGGCCGCNGCNGCNGCGATGCCGAATACGTCNGTATAGAAGATCAGCAGGTAGGAGGACATGGTGCTGAACACGAGGTTGCACCCCAGATCTCCGATACCATAACCGATCCGTTTTCCCCATTTACTTTTCATAATCGTCTCCTCTCACTATTTCAGGGCGCTCAGCNCCCTCATATCATCCTTCCAATGGCGGTAGACAAACTGCTCCTGTTTTCCACCGCAGCCCCCAGTCCGGAGATCAGAAGCAGGTAAACGCNCCGTCCACCACNAAGTCGGAGCCGGTGGCAAAGGTGCTGGTGTCGCCCGCCAGNTACACNCAGATGGACTCCAGCTCCTCGGGCTTGCCCAGACGGCCCATGGGAGCCATGGCGTTCCACTGGGCGATCAGGGGCTTGAGGGTCTCGGAGGACAGCGTCAGGTCGGTGCCGATNTATCCCGGGCTGATGCTGTTGACCCGGACGCCCCGCTTGGCCCACTCAACGGCNAGGGACTTGGTCAGCTGGATAACGCCGGCCTTGGANGCGTTGTANGCGCACTGGGGCTGGGGCACGTTGACGATNTGNGCNGACATGGAGGCGGTGTTGATGATAGAGCCGTGGCCCTGCTTGAGCATGTACTTGCCCGCGATGGTGTCGGTCAGGAAAACGCTGTTGAGGTTNACGTCGATNTTCTTCTTCCACTGGGCGTAAGTCATCTCGTCCGCCGGGGCGTTGATGCAGATGCCCGCGTTGGCGTGGCAGAAGTCCAGTCCGCCCAGCTGCTCCACCACGGCGTCCACCATGGCCTGCACCTGCGCCTCGTCGGTCACATCGCACTTCAGGGCGATGACCTTGCGTCCGGTGGCCTCGGCGATCTCTTTGGCAGTGGCCTCGGCGGTCTCCAGATCCATGTCCACGATGGCGACGTCCGCGCCCGCCTCGGCGAAAGCGGTGGCGGTACACTTGCCGATGCCCCGCGCAGCGCCGGTCACAAAGCCCTTCTTGCCGTCCAGTCTCATTTTCTCGATGATGCCCATTGCGTTTCTCCTCTTTGATTTTATAAATTCATTACATAAAATGTATTTATATAACGTGTTTATATAATACATCACCCTTCCAGCTAATGCAATTCGCGGAATAACCGAATGTAATCAAGTTTTTTTGTGGAGAANGCCGAATNCCAANCACNNCNTTGTNAAAAGNGCCAAAAAACGGTTGCNCTTTTTGGGNAAATAAGATATACTCATTTTACTAAATNCNTTTGCAGAAAAGAGGNCCCCTATGGAAAAAATTTCAATGACGGACATCCGCAAAAAGAACTACTCCGACGTCTACCGCCTGATCTANCAGGAGCGCCGCATCTCCAAATCAAAGATNGCCTCCGTTTTGCAGATGAGCCTGCCCACGGTGACCCAGCATCTGGCCGCGCTGGAGANGGAGGGGCTGATCGAGAAGCAGGGNCAGCTCTCCTCCAGCATCGGACGCAAGGCCGCCGCTTACGCCATCAACGCCGCCGCCCGGACGGCGGTNGGCGTGGAGGTGCTGGCGGAGTGCGTGACGGTGGTGGTCATCGACCTGTACGGCGCGGTCATCGCAAAAAAAACGCGCCCCCTNNCATTTTCCCAGGAGGACGCNTATTTCCATACGCTNGCCGGTCTGATCCNGGAGGTNCTGGAAAGCGCCGGAGCTGCCGGTGAGACGGTGCTGGGCGCGGGACTGGGGATGCAGGGCCTGGTGACGGACAACGGACGGGAAATGCTNTACGGAAAGATCCTGGCCCGCACCGGACTGACNGCGGAGCCGCTGGAGAAGCGCCTGCCCTATCCGGTCCGGTTCATCCANGACTCCGANTGCGCNGCCGAGCTGGAGCTGTGGCGGCATCCGGAGCTGACGGACGCCATCTANCTGTCCCTCGGGACCCATCTCGGCGGCGCGATCATCTCAGACGGACGNATCCAGCGGGGGCGCACCGGACGCACCGGGACNTTCGAGCACATGACCCTGNTGGAAGGCGGGCGGCAGTGCTATTGCGGCAAGCTGGGCTGTGTGGAGTGCTACTGCTCGGCGGACGCCCTGNTGCACGNCGGGGAACCGCTGTCGGAATTTTTCGAGGCATTGCGNAAAGGAGANGNGGCATGTCAGGAGCGNTGGTCGGCGTATATCGGGCNTCTGGCGCTGGCCCTGAACAACATCCACATGGTGATGGACAGCGTGATCGTGCTGGGNGGNCACATTGCGCCGTANCTGACGCAGGACGATCTGGACCGGCTGTTCGCGGCGGTGCAGGCGCGGACAGCCTTCCCGGAGAGCGAGAATTTTCTGCGTCTCGGCGTACAGGAGAGCGATATTATCGCAACGGGGGCCGCGATCCCCTTTATCCGCTCATTCCTGGACGCCGTTGGCGAATAAAGCCAGCTGCAAAAGAGGACAGCCACCTGGCTGTCCTCTCTGCGTGTCAAAAAAGATGCTGCGCATCTTTTTTGAATAGGTTTCGCTGCGCTCTGCGCCTCGGTTGTGCGCCCAAGGCGCACAATTCGACGCTCGCTCCGCGCAAAGTGTTTTTCCCACGTACACGCCGCGGGAAAAACGATTTGATGTTATTTCGCCGCTTCGGCGGCGAAACTCCTGCGGAGGGCTTTTTTGACAGTCTGAGAGGACAGCCGCCTGGCTGTCCTCTCTCGTATCCGGATTCTTTTATCTCTCCGGCATCGGCCTTTTCCTGTAGGAAAAAACGCGGGGATTCCCATCATGCGCTTGCGCCAGGACCCAAAACGCGGTATAATGATCCCATCGTTATCCTGTGATCCCCTCAAAAAATTCCCCTCTGGAGGAGCAAGCAGCCTATGGCAGTCAAGAAAAAAGACACCGGTCTGGCANAATTNAAGGAGGCCCTCTCCTCCGGAAATCCGGGCACCATCTACATCTTCTACGGCGAGGAGAGCTACCTGCGGGAGTTCTACCTCTCGGAGCTGAAAAAAAATCTGGTNGCCGGGTTCGAGAGTTTTAATTATCACAAGCTGGAGGGCAAGGGNCTNACCATCCAGACCCTGACCGACACCGTAGAGGCCATGCCCATGATGTCCCAGCGGACCATGGTCCAGGTAGTGGACTGGGACCTCTATAAGCTNNNNGAGGAGCAGCGAAACGGCCTGATNNCCCTGCTGGAGGACTTNCCCCCCTACTGCTGCCTGGTGTTCGTCTATGACCAGATCGAGTANAAGCCCAANAANACCTATAAAAAGCTCTGCNCNGCCCTGGANAAGNACGCCCGGGAGGTCCANTTNGAGGANCAGAGCCANAAGGACCTTATGAAATGGGTNGCCCGGCGCTTCAAGGCNGCGGGCCACACCATNGACGTGCCCACAGCGGAGCACCTGCTCTTTACCTGCGGCACGCTGATGAACGAGCTGATCCCGGAGATCGGCAAGATCGCCGCCTACGCCAANCACGAGCAGATNACCCGCGCGGACATCGACGCNGTGGCCGCGCCGGTGCTGGAGGCCCAGGTGTTCGACATGACCAACGCGGTGGCCAAGGGGAACTTTGACCGGGCCGCCGAGGTGCTGGGCACTTTGTTAAAACTCCAGGAGGAGCCCATCAAGCTGCTGTCCATCATCGGCGGCGAGCTGCGGCTGCTCCACGCCGCCCGCATCGCCCTGGACACCGGACGGGACAANTTCTGGCTGATGGAGCAGTGGAACATCCGCTCCGGCTACCGGGCAGGACTGCTGCTGGACAACGCCCGCCGGGTCACCCGCCAGTGGTGCGCCCACGCGGTGCAGCGGTGCTATGAGGTGGACCTGCGGATCAAGAGCGTCAACGGGGTCAACGGCGCGGACGAATTGAAGCTCCTGCTGATGGAGCTGGCCCAGGGGGCACGGGTATGAGGCGCATCCGTGAGGTCATCGTGGTGGAGGGCCGCTACGACAAGAACGCCCTGAAGCAGGTTGTGGATGCCACAGTAGTGGAGACCAAAGGCTTCGGCGTATTCAACGACAGGGAGCGGCTGGCCCTGCTGCGCCGTCTAGCGGCGGAGCGGGGCTTGATCCTGCTCACCGACAGCGACGGGGCAGGGTTCGTCATCCGCAATTTTCTCAAGGGGGCCATCCCCAAGAGCCAGCTCAAGCAGGCCTACATCCCCGACNTCCCCGGCAAGGAGCGCCGCAAGGCCGCCCCCGGCAAGGAGGGCAAGCTGGGGGTGGAGGGCATGTCCCCCGCCGTCCTGCTGGACGCCCTGACCCGCGCNGGNGCNACCTTCGAGGACNNNNCCGCGCCAGCGGACCATCNCCCCATCACCAAGGCGGATTTTTACGAANTNGGCCTTACCGGCGCACCGGACAGCGCGGCGANGCGCGCCGCGNTGCTGAAAAAGCTNGATCTGCCGGAGCACATGACCGCCAACGCCCTGCTGGANGCGNTNAACATTNTNTATACCCGTGAGGAATTTTTAGGAGAAGACACATGACCAATGTACAAAAATTTGCCGCCCTCTTTGACGGCTGGGAGGAGACCATGGTCTGGTCCTGCCTCCAGGGCGTCATGGGCCATGGAGAAATAAANAAAGACGGCACCGCCGGAATGATCATCCTACAGGATTTCACCTTCCTGGCCGGACGGCCGGACAAAACGCTGCTGGAAAAAGCCCCCGGCCCCATCCTGGTTCCCCGGACNGAGGACTGGTGNCCGCTGATNGANGNCTTCTACGGCTCCNGTGCCGTCCGGGAGCTGCGCTACGCCATCAAAAAAGAGCCGGACGTCTTNGACCGCCAGAAGCTGGAACNCCTCGCCGCCTCCCTGCCCGCCGGGTACGAGTTTCGTCTGATCGACGAGGCGCTGGTCCCCGTCCTGCTTGCGGAGAACTGGTCCCGGGACTTCTGCGGCGCCTTCGACAGTCCCGCCGACTGCTGCCGGCGCGGNGTAGGGGTCGTCGCCCTATGGGAGGGCNNTCCNGTGGCNGGNGCCGGNTGCTACAGCNTCTATCAGGGCGGCATCGAGGTCGAGATCGACACCCGTGAGGACCACCGCCGGAAGGGATTAGCCACCGCCTGCGGNGCNCGGCTGATCCTGGAGTGCCTGGACCGGGGCCTNTACCCCAGCTGGGACGCCATCGACCTGCGGAGCGTTTCCCTGGCGGAGAAGCTGGGCTATCACCGCGNNGAACCCTACACAGTCTACTGGCTGAACAAATGANAAAAAACTCCGGCGAGACATCTCNCCGGAGCTTTTTGCTGTTGTNANCGTACCGCGATGGCCTCGATCTCCACCAGCGCGTCCTTGGGCAGTCTTGCCACCTCCACGGCGCTGCGTGCCGGGGGCTCGCCGGGGAAGAANGNNGCGTAGACCTCNTTCATGGCGGCGAAGTCGTTCATGTCCTTGAGGAACACGGTGGTCTTGATGATGTTCTCCATACCCAGCCCCGCCTGGGCCAGCACAGCGCCCACNTTCTTCAGGCACTGNCGGGTCTGACCGGCGATATCNTCGGCGGCAAAAGCGCCGGTAGCCGGNTCCAGCGGGATCTGGCCGGAGGTGATGACGACGCTNCCGCCGTCGATCCCCTGGGAGTAGGGGCCGATCGCCGCAGGGGCGGCGTCTGTAGCAATGATCTTTTTCATGGAAAGATCCTCCTTTGTTGTTGTACCCTCTATTCTACCAGCATTCCCGCAAAAGTCAATCAGGAAAACCGCATCAGCTGACCGGCGTCACGCTGACGCTCTGGACCTCCCCGTGGGACTTGAGCATACGGGCCAGCTCAGAGATGGAAATATCCCGCGTCAGCCGCAGGATAAAGTCGTAGGTCACAAATCCGTCCTCATGATAGACGATCTTCACATCCGAAATCTGCATCTTGTTGTCCCCTATGTAGGCCCCCATGATCTCCCGCAGGTCCTTTTCCGAGCGGATGGTGAAGGTCAGGTGGCTGCTGGAGAGGGAGTCCGCCCCCACCACGAAGGTNTGCATCAGCACCTGCACCAGGGCCAGCAGAATGGTGACAAAGATCCCCACGGGGTACATGCCCGCGCCGATCGCCAGGCCGATGCCCGCCGTGGCCCACAGTCCCGCCGCCGTGGTCAGGCCCCGCACGGCGCTGCCGTGCTTGAAAATGACGCCAGCCCCCAGAAAGCTGATGCCGCTGACCACCTGGGCGGCNATACGGGCGGAGTCCGCTCCGCGCACGCCGTTGAAGTTGACCCCGGCCNNGGTGGTCAGATCCGCNAAAGCGTACTTGGAGACGATCATCATCAGCGCCGCGCCGCAGCAGACGATGATATGGGTNCGTATCCCCGCCTCCTTGAAGCGCCTGCTCCGCTCCGCGCCGATCAGCGCCCCGCACAGGCACGCCACTACGATCCGGAGGAAGAAGTCCAGGTTCTGCACCAGNGAGAACTGGCTGTTGAGATATTCCACCAATAGCATTGGGTTTGCTCCTTTCTCCGATTACTGAAAGATGGGGAGGTCCGGAAGATCCGCCAGCCGGCAGACCGCGCCATCTGCCCCGCTCTCCGGCTGGTCCGTCACCAGGATACAGGCCCCCAGACCGGCCTCTCCGTCTGAGTCCCCGGTCACCCGGACACACTCCGACAGCTCCAGGCCCATCTGCCCGCAGGCCCTCCGGCAGCCTTCCGCGCCAAAGGACTGCACCGCCTCAAAATACTGGAGCAGTCCCTCCTCCCGGAGCCAACCGAGGACCTCCTCCCCGCTCCGGCGGGAAACGATCCCCAGGCGGTATCCCCGGTCATAGAGCCGCCGGATCACCTTCAGACCGCCGGGAGCCACCCGCCATGGACCGGCTGGTCCCGGGTCTTGGGCCAGGAGCGCCCCCTCCAGGTCAAACAGTATGCCCTTGATCTTCTTCATATTCTCAGCTCCCGGCAGAAATCCTTCCATTTTGAATGCCGCCATTGTACCGCAAAGCCGTGAATTTGTCAACCGAAGCCCCCACATTTCGCCGCATTTCTACAGGTTCAGCGGCAAAAATTTAAGGAAAATTTACTTTTTTGTACCATTCTTTTTGATGCCGCTCAGGAGCATGGACGCACCCCCGTACAGGAGAAACAGCCCAAAAGGCTTTCGCAGCAGCGATACATCCACCGCCATGGAGATCAGCGCACCGGCCAGCGCGGCAGCCGCCCCCAGCGGAGCCGCCTCCTTCCAGGTCTCCTTATCCAAAAATCCGTTCTTCCGGTGGAAAAACAGACTGATCCCCGCCGTGGGCAGGAAAAACAGCAGATTGACCGCCTGGGCCTCCCGGTGCTCCACACCCAGAAACAGCGTCATACACACCAGCAGCAGCGTCCCGCCGCCCACGCCCCAGCTGGACAGCGCCCCGGTGCCCAGCGCTACCAGAAACGGAAGAAACCACTCTACCATAGCAGATACCTCACGCCGCCATACAGCAGAAAAAGGCCGAAGATGATCTTCAGCACCCGCACCGGGACCTTCTCAAAGGTCATCCCCCCCAGCACGCCGCCCGCCACGCCGCCCGCCAGATAGGGCNACAGCAGCTCCAGCCCCGGCCTCACCTGCCACAGGTACACCGCCGCCGACACGCAGCACATGGGNAAGATCACCGCCACGCAGGTGGCAAAGGCCTTCCGCCCCTCCAGCTTCCGCCACTTCACCANCAGCGGCAGCAGCACCATACCGCCGCCCCCGCCGAACAGNCCGCTGAGCAGCCCGCCCGCCGCGCCGGAGATCTGGTTTTTCCGCTTATCNGTCA
>JAAVHD010000038.1:0-45330 GCA_014799915.1 Oscillibacter sp. | reverse complement strand
TGCCTCNCTCTGNACNAGATATGTAATGCCNGCCCTNNGGCNGGCATTACATTACTGCATNAGCTTAAAGCTCTGGCAGTCNGTGCACTGGTCCATNGTGGGGTTGGCCTCATGGGTGCCCACCTGGATAGCCTCCAGGCCGCAGTACTGCTCGTTCTTGCAGTGATGGGCGCAGGACTGTACGCTGCAGCGGATGGAACGGTTCGGCGTGCAGGCNCAGCCGTTGTTGGTGCAATTGCTCATTTGTGGTTCCTCCTCATTTGTCGGTATTCGGGTCTTGCCGGAGGTAGTTTGTGCGGATGGATTCAGGAATATACTCTTTACAAAACAGCAGAAACTGTTTATAATAATTAAATGTAAACATCCTTTGGACTAGGCGAAAATTTGCCGGAAGGAAAGGATATGNCGGACGTTATGACTGATAAACAACTCCAAACAATTTTGGAAATGGTGGATATGATCCTGGACGGCTGTAAAGACCTGGAGGAGGCAAGACAGAAGGTCCAGAAGCTGATCGAAAACCAGAGTACAAAAAAGGACGACTGATTTTCCGAGCAAAAGCGGGCTGCCGGTTGGCAGCCCGCTTTTCCTTCAATTANCCCTCCAATCCAACGGCGGCGCATCGGGCTGATCCGCTCGGTCCAGGTATTTACAATAAAATATTGTAAAACGCTCATTTGCAGGATTCCTTTTTGCCGAATTATTTTTCGGNATTACCGAACGCCATCCCTTGTCCCTCTCCTCCCTTTCTGCTATAATATATCCCACACGCGAGAAAATCCGAAGACGCCCGCCGTGTCGGCGGGCGTTTTTACACACATTGACAAGGAGGCCGCCATGCAGGACGCCTGTGCCCGTGATATAACCTATCTGCGTCTGTCCGTGACAGACCTGTGCGACCTCCGCTGCCGCTACTGTATGCCCGCCGAGGGCGTCTGCAAGCGCCCCCACAGTGAAATCTGCTCGGTGGAGGAGCTGGTAGAGATCACCCGGCAGACCGTCGCCCTGGGAGTGCGGAAGGTCCGCCTCACCGGCGGCGAGCCTCTGGTCCGCCGGGGCATTCTGGAGATCTGCCGGGGCATCGCCGCGCTGGAAGGTGTGGACGAACTCTGCCTGACCACCAACGGCACAGCCCTGTCCCGCATGGCCCGGCCCCTCCGTGAAGTGGGGGTCACCCGGCTCAACGTCAGTCTGGACACCCTCCGCCCGGACCGCTACGCTTACATAACCAGAGGCGGGCGGCTGGAGGAAGTCTTCCAGGGCCTGAAAGCGGTGGCGGAGGCAGGATTCTCCAAAACCAAGCTGAATGTGGTCCTGATGAAGGGCTTTAATGACGGCGAAATTCCGGACTTTATCGACCTTTCCTGCCGGTATCCCATCGAGGTCCGATTCATCGAACTCATGCCCATTGGGGAGGGCAAAAACGGACCGTTCCTCCCGGCAGACGCGGTGCTGGAGGCCCACCCCGGCCTCCTTCCCCTGGAGGGTTCCGGCGTGGCCCGCCGCTACCGCTCTCCCGGCGGACGGGGAACGGTGGGGCTGATCGAACCCATGAGCCACCAGTTCTGCGACCGCTGCGACCGCATCCGGGTGACGGCGGACGGCAAATTGAAGCCCTGCCTCCACTCGGACCAGGAGATCCCCCTGCGGGGTCTCACCGGTGAGGCGCTGCGGGAGGCCATCCGGAAAGGCATCGCCGCCAAGCCGCCCCGCCACCACATGGCTGAAACCGGCCGCAGCGACGCCACCCGGAACATGAATCAGATTGGAGGATAACCCATGGAGCTGACCCATATAAATGAGCAGGGCCGCGCCCGCATGGTGGACGTAACGGAGAAAGCCGAGACCTTCCGCACCGCCGCCGCCGAGGGCGTGGTCAGNATGTCCCCGGCAACATTGGAGCTCATCCGCACCGGCGGAGCCCCCAAGGGCGACGTGCTGGCGGTGGCCCAGGTGGCGGGGATCATGGCCGCCAAACGCACCCACGAGCTGATCCCCATGTGCCACTCCTTACATCTGACGGGGATCGACATCCGTTTTATCTGCGAAGAATCTGCCGTCCGCATCCACTCGGAGGTAAAGTGTAAGGGCGAGACCGGCGTGGAGATGGAGGCCCTGACGGCGGTGTCCGCCGCCGCACTGACCATCTACGACATGTGCAAGGCCGTCCAGAAGGACATGGAGATCGACGGCATCCACCTCTGCCGCAAGACCGGCGGCAAGAGCGGCGACTATGAAAAGGAGTGGTGACATGGCCTATGTAACGTCTGTCAATATCAGCGAGAAAAAGGGAACCGTCAAGCACGAGGTTCCGGAAATCCAGCTGCGCCTCCGCCACGGCATCGTGGGCGACGCCCACGCCGGGGACTGGCACCGCCAGATCAGTATGCTGGCGGAGGAAAGTATCGACAAAATGCGTGAAAAACTCCCCCAACTGAAACCAGGCGCTTTTGCGGAGAATATCAACACGGTCGGCATTGATCTCAAAAGCCTGCCCATCGGAACCCACCTCCGCATCGGCGAAACAGTGGTGGAGGTCACCCAGATCGGCAAGGAGTGCCATAACGACTGCGCCATCAAGAAGGCAACCGGCCAGTGTGTCATGCCCACGGAGGGGATTTTTGTGATCGTCATAAAGGAAGGCATCGTCCGCCCCGGCGACGCCGTTGCCATCATCGGAGAGGAGGCCATTTCATGAAGCTGATCCGCACCCAGGACGCGGTGGGCCACGTGCTCTGCCACGATATGACCCAGATCATCCCCGGNCAGTACAAGGACGCCCGCTTCCGCAAGGGCCACGTGGTCCGGGAGGAGGACATTCCCATTCTGCTGTCCATGGGNAAAGAGAACCTGTACGTCTGGGAGATGGTCCCCGGCATGGTCCACGAGAACGACGCGGCGGAGCGTCTTTGCGCCCTCTGCCGGAACGAACACATGGAGCGCAGCCAGGTNAAGGAGGGCAAGATCGAGCTCACCGCCGCCATCGACGGCCTGTTCCGCGTGGACAGCCAGCGGCTGAATCAGATCAACCTTCTGGACGACATCATGATCGCCACCCGCCACGGCAACACGGCGGTCCATAAGGGGGACAAGCTCTGCGGCACGCGGGTGATCCCTCTTATCATTGAGGAGGAGAAGCTCGCCAAAGCCGAGGCCGCCGCCGAAGGCCGTCCTCTGCTGGAGCTGCTGCCCTGGAAGCTGAAAACCGCCGCCATCATCGCCACCGGCAGCGAAGTNGCCAAGGGCCTGATCCAGGACTCCTTCACCCCGGTGGTGGAAAAAAAGCTGGCCGCGTTCGGCATCGAGACAACACGGAAAAGCAAGCCCGGCGACGATATGGCCGTCATCACCCGGGAAATTCTCGATGCCAAAGCCGCAGGCGTGGACCTGATCCTCTGCACCGGCGGCATGAGCGTGGACCCTGACGACCGCACGCCGGGAGCCATCAAGGCCGCGGGCGTAAATATCGTCACCTATGGCGCGCCGGTGCTGCCTGGAGCCATGTTCCTGCTGGGGTACTTCAAGGACGGCACGCCGGTCATGGGCCTGCCAGGCTGCGTCATGTACGCCAAATCCACGATTTTTGACCTGGTCCTGCCCCGGATCGCCGCTGGCGTCCCTGTCACCCGCGCGGAGATCGCCGCCATGGGCGAGGGCGGACTGTGCCTGGGGTGCGATGTATGCACCTATCCCAACTGCGGGTTTGGAAAGTAAAGCACCAACAATGCTTCTTTTCCTTAAAAAGAAGCATTGTCATAAATCTTTCGTGATATGAAAAGGAGAATAACGATGAAAAACTGGAAGAAACTGGTATCCCTCGCATTGGCCCTGGTACTTACCCTGGCGCTGGCCGCCTGCGGCGGCGGGAAGGATGAGGACATAGAGCTGACCGTTTTCGCCGCCGCCTCCATGCAGGAGACGCTGACTGAGATCGGCGAAAAGTACATGGCGGACCATACAAATGTAACCCTGACCTTCAACTTCGACTCCTCCGGAACCCTCAAGACCCAGATCCAGGAGGGCGCCGTCTGCGACATCTTCATCTCCGCCGGACAGAAGCAGATGGACCAGCTGGACATCACCGCCAGCGCGGATGTGAACACCGAGGGCCTGGACTTCGTCCTGGACGGCACCCGGTTCGACCTGCTGGAAAACAAGGTCGCCCTTGCCGTCCCCGACGGCAACCCTGCCAATATCAACAGCTATGACGATCTGAAAGCCGCCCTGGAGGCGGGGACCGTCCTCCTGGCCATGGGCAACAGCGACGTGCCCGTAGGGCAGTACACCCAGAAGATTTTTGCCTACTGGGGCCTGGATGAAGCCTCTCTCGGCAGCTGCCTCACTTACGGCACCAACGTCAAGGAGGTCACCACCCAGGTNTCCGAGGGCGCGGTGGACTGCGGCATCATCTACGGCACCGACGCTTTCTCCGCCGGACTGACCGTGGTGGACACCGCCACCGCCGAGATGTGCGGCCAGGTGATCTACCCCGCCGCCGTGCTCAATATCAGCACCCACCAAGACGACGCCAAAGCCTTCCTGGACTACGTCCGCTCCTCTGACGGTGCAGCCGTGCTGGAGAGCGTTGGCTTCACACCTCTGGGATGATGGACTGGTATCCTCTGCTCAACTCGCTGCGCATCGCGGCGATATCCACAGTAGTTGTCTTCTTTCTGGGCATCTGCGGGGCCTACTATATTGCAAAAGCNCCCAGGCTTGTCAAAGGACTGCTGGATGTGGTTCTGACNCTCCCNCTGGTGCTGCCGCCAACNGTGGTGGGATATCTGCTGCTGCTGGTGCTGGGCCCCAGGCGGCCCGTGGGGCTGTGGTTCCTGGAGACCTTCGGCGTGCGGCTGACCATGCAGTGGTGGTCCGCCGTCTTCGCCACGGTAGTGGTGACGTTCCCCCTCATGTACCGCACCGCCCGTGGGGCCTTTGAGTCCTTCGACGAGACCCTGGCCCAGGCGGGCCAGACNCTGGGNCTCCGNAANNCCTATATCTTCTGGNGCATCCGGATGCCCGCCTGCCGGCAGGGCATCCTGGCGGGGACGGTGCTGGCCTTCGCCCGGGCGCTGGGCGAGTACGGGGCCACCGCCATGATCTCCGGGTACACCCCCGGCAGGACCGCCACCATTTCCACCACCGTCTACCAGCTCTGGCGCACCAACGAGGACGCACTGGCCTTTCGGTGGGTGGCGGTGAATCTGGCGATCTCCGCCGTGGTGCTTCTGGCGGTGAACCTGCTGGAACGGAAGGAGAGAAAGGCGGCGAAAGCATGGCGTTGACGGCACAGATCAAAAAGCGGTACGGCGATTTCCAGCTGGACGTAGACTTCTCCGCCGGAAACGGGGACATGCTGGCTCTGCTGGGAGCCTCCGGGTGCGGGAAGAGCGCCACCCTGCGGTGCGTGGCCGGGATCGACCGNCCCGACNNGGGACACATNGAGCTGGACGGCAGGGTGCTGTTCGACAGCGAGCGCGGCGTCAACCTGCCGCCCCAGAAGCGGCAGGTTGGCTATCTCTTCCAGCAATACGCCCTCTTTCCCCAGATGACCGTGGAACAGAATATCTCCGTCTGTCTCNGGCGGCTGGANAAATCCCGGCNGCANCAGCGGACGGCGGAGCTGATTGCCCANCTGCGGCTGGAAGGAACGGAAAAGCTCCTGCCCCGCCAGCTCTCCGGCGGTCAGCAGCAGCGCACCGCCCTGGCGCGCATACTGGCGGCGGAGCCCCGCGCCATCCTGCTGGACGAGCCCCTGGCGGCGCTGGACAGCTACCTCAAAAGGCAGCTGGANACCGAGCTNCGGGACGTACTGGAGTCCTTCGGCGGCCCGGTGGTCTGGGTCAGCCACGACCTGGGCGAGGTCTACCGNACCTGCGGGCAGGTCTGCGTGCTGGACAGCGGCAAGTCCTCCCCGGTCACNGGNATGCGTGAGCTGATTNCTTCNCCCGGCACGGTCACGGCGGCGAGGATCTCCGGGTGCAGGAATTTTATCCCCATNCATCCGGGACCGGATGCACGGACCGTCTCAGTGCCGGAGTGGGGNCTGGTCCTGCCCATCCCCTGGCGGGAGGGCGCAACCACGCTGGGCATCCGCGCGGAGCGCATACATCCGGCGGAAGAAGGATTCCCCTGCCGGATCGTTCGCCTGACGGAGGACGTATCCAATCTGCTGGTCCTCCTGCGGCCCGAGGGCGCGGCGGAGAACGCCCCCTTGCTGCAAATGGAGCTTGACAAAGAGGACCTGGAGCTGGTGGCAGGCCGTGAAACTGTCCGGGTTGACATCCGCCCGGAGGATTTGCTATTATTACAATAGTATAGAAGGGGGANTTGCCATGTTTACAGCGGCAGTAGTCACNGTCAGCGACCGCAGCTTTCGCGGAGAGCGCCCCGACGGNGCAGGCCCTGCGGCGGCGGAAATGCTGAAGGACGCAGGNTATCAGGTAACGGAGACGGTGATCGTCCCCGATGAACAAGAGGAGATCCAGACGGCGCTGATCCGTCTGGCGGATGAGAAGGANATCGCCCTCATNGTCACCAGCGGCGGCACCGGCTTTTCTCCCAGAGACGTGACCCCGGAGGCCACNCTGGCGGTATGTCAGCGGCTCACGCCGGGGATTCCGGAAGCCATGCGCTCCGCGTCCATGGCCGTCACCCCCCGTGCGATGCTNTCCCGCGCGGCAGCNGGCATCCGNGGGAGAAGCCTGATCGTTAATCTCCCAGGGAGCCCAAAGGCAGTCCGGGAAAATCTGGCGGCAGTNCTCCCCGCATTGGAGCANGGNTTAGAGATGCTGCGAGGCGGNCAGGCNGATTGCGCNGCNCTTTAGGTCCGGGTGATTCACACCTTGGACGATGCAATACACTATTATAAATGNGAATCAANGTACGACAGAAACTCCCGGGCGCTGTTTGCCGCAGGCGCTAGTCTTGCCGCACAGATGCGGCAAATACGCTTGAAAGCCGCGCACGGTTTGGGATNGTGCNATNGAGAAGATTTTTTTGAGCGCGGCTTTTAGGGGATTCCGCGCCCTGCGGGGCGCGGCCAGAGGCGCTGCCTCTGGACTCCGCGGCCTTTGTAAAGGCCGGCGAAACTTTTATANATTAGGCCCNGGAGGCGCGGACGCCNCACAGTCCGCGCCNCCNGGGCNCAATTTCGTGAATTTCATGCGGATTCGGCAAAAAATCGGATTGAATTTGGCAAAAATATACTTGACGCTAGAGGGCAGGTATGCTATAATCAAAAACTGCGTGGAATGACATCCGCGAATTTTGGCGCGTCAAGGAGGAGTCCGTTTGTTAAAGGATCTGACATCCGGAAACAGCGTCTCCGGCGCGAAACAGTCCCGCCGCGCCATCCGGGACGGACTGGCTCAGGCCGTCTATCTGGCCCGGGACGCGGACCCCGCCCTCACCGATCCCCTCCGGGCGCTNTGCCGGGAGAAGGATGTGCCCGTCATCGACGGCTGCGCCATGCGCGAGCTGGGGCAGGCCGCCGGGATAGCGGTGGGCGCCGCGGTAGTCACTTTGTTAAAACCGCGCATTTAACTTGGTTTTTTCAGGATAGTTTTCCGCTGTCCTGCAAAAAATAAAAAGGAGCGTTCGCTCCGCCAATTTTTAAGAAAGGAGAAAGCTATGCCTACTTTCAACCAGCTGGTTCGCAAGGGTCGGCAGCAGGCGACTTACAAGTCCACCGCTCCCGCCATGCAGTACGGTCTGAATACCCTGAAGAACAAGGAGACCGATCTGCCCTCCCCCCAGAAGCGGGGCGTGTGCACCGCCGTTCGTACGGCTACCCCCAAGAAGCCGAACTCCGCTCTGCGGAAGATCGCCCGTGTGCGTCTGACCAACGGCTACGAGGTCACCGCCTATATTCCCGGCGTGGGCCACTCCCTCCAGGAGCACTCCGTGGTCATGATCCGCGGCGGCCGTGTCAAGGATCTGCCTGGTGTCCGTTACCACATCATCCGTGGTACGCTGGATACCCAGGGCGTTCAGGGCCGTATGCAGGCCCGCTCCAAGTACGGCGCCAAGCGCCCGAAGTCCAAGTAAGACCCCTCTGAACGGACCAGGAGCGAGTCCAATTTGATTTGCCAATAGGTTGAACATAGTTTTCTTGATTGATAAACTGTGACCCCAACCCTCTTTGGCAGTTCGAAACGCTGGAGGGCCGCCTCCGGCGAGTACCGTTGATTTCATAATTTTTAATGAAGGAGGGAAGCATCGTGCCCAGAAGAGGTAATGTTCCCAAGAGAGAGATCCTGCCCGATCCTATGTACAACAGCATCCTGGTGACCAAGCTGGTCAACTCCATCATGCTGGACGGCAAGAAGGGTGTGGCGCAGAAGATCGTGTACGGCGCCTTTGACATCGTCAAGGAGAAGACCGACAAAGAGCCCCTGGAGGTGTTCACCACCGCCATGGACAACATCATGCCCAGCCTGGAGGTCAAGGCCCGCCGCGTGGGCGGCGCCACCTATCAGGTGCCTATGGATGTCCGCCCCGCCCGCCGTCAGACCCTGGGTCTGCGCTGGCTGACCGCTTACGCCCGCNCCCGCAGCGAGCGGACCATGGCCGAGCGCCTGGCCGGCGAGATCATGGACGCGGCCAACAACACCGGCTCCGCCGTGAAGAAGCGCGAGGACACCCACAAGATGGCCGAGTCCAACAAGGCCTTCGCACATTTCCGTTGGTAAGTTAGGAGAAGCAATATGCCGAGAAAGGTATCACTGGAAAACACAAGAAATATCGGCATTATGGCTCACATTGATGCAGGAAAGACCACTACCACCGAACGCATCCTGTATTATACCGGTGTGAACTATAAGATCGGTGAGACCCATGAGGGCACCGCCACCATGGACTGGATGGCCCAGGAGCAGGAGCGCGGCATCACCATCACGTCCGCCGCCACCACCTGNTACTGGAAGGGTATGCGGAACCAGTTTCCCCAGACCCGCATCAACATCATCGACACACCGGGCCACGTAGACTTCACCGTGGAGGTGGAGCGTTCCCTGCGCGTTCTGGACGGCTCTGTGACCGTCATGTGCGCCAAGGGCGGCGTTGAGCCTCAGTCCGAGACCGTCTGGCGTCAGGCGGATCACTACCATGTCCCCCGCATGATCTACGTCAACAAGATGGATATCATGGGCGCGGACTTCTATAACGTGCTGCGCATGATCGACGAGCGTCTGAAGTGCAACGCGGTGCCCATTCAGCTCCCCATCGGTAAGGAAGCCGACTTCCTCGGCATCATCGACCTGGTGGAGATGAAGGCCTATATCTACCATGANGACCTGGGNAAGGANATCAGCGAGGAGGAGATCCCCGCTGACATGGCGGAGCTGGCCGCGGAGTACCACGAGAAGATGCTGGACGCCGTCAGCATGTTTGACGACGAGATCATGGAGATGTACCTGGAGGGTCAGGATATCCCCAAGGACCGCATCCGCAAGGCCATCCGCGCGGCAACCTGCGCGGTGGAGATGATCCCCGTCACCTGCGGCACTTCCTACCGCAACAAGGGCATCCAGCGCCTGCTGGACGCCATCGTGGACTACATGCCCTCCCCGCTGGATGTTCCGGCCATCAAGGGCGTGAATCCCAAGACCGACGAGGAGGAGGAGCGTCCCTCTGACGACAGCGCCCCCTTCTCCGCGCTGGCTTTCAAGATCATGACCGACCCCTATGTGGGCCGTCTGAGCTTCATCCGGGTGTACTCCGGTATGCTGAACACCGGCTCCGCCGTGCTGAACGCCACCAAGGGCCAGCGGGAGCGCATCGGCCGCATCCTTCAGATGCACGCCAACCACCGTGAGGACATCGAGACCATCTACTCCGGCGACATCGCCGGNGTNATCGGTCTGAAGAACTCCACCACCGGCGACACCCTGTGCGACGANAAGCACCCCATCATCCTGGAGTCCATGGAGTTCCCCGACCCCGTCATCCGCGTAGCCATCGAGCCCAAGACCAAGGCCGGTCAGGAGAAGATGGGNATCGCGCTGATGAAGCTGGCCGAGGAGGACCCCACCTTCAAGACCTACACCGACGAGGAGACGGGTCAGACCATCATCGCCGGTATGGGCGAGCTCCATCTGGAGATCATCGTGGACCGTCTGCTCCGCGAGTACAAGGTGGAGGCCAACGTNGGCGCACCCCAGGTGGCCTACAAGGAGACCATCAAGAAGCAGGTCCAGCAGGATACCAAGTACGCCCGCCAGTCCGGCGGTAAGGGCCAGTACGGCCACGTNNNNATCNNNGTGGAGCCCAACGAGNCCGGCAAGGGCTACGAGTTNGTCAACGAAGTGGTTGGCGGCGCGGTGCCCAAGGAGTATATCCCCGCCGTGGACGCCGGCATCCAGGGAGCCATGCTCTCCGGTGTTGTGGCCGGTTACCCGGTGGTGGACGTGAAGGTCACCCTGTACGATGGAAGCTACCACGAGGTGGACTCCTCCGAGATGGCCTTCAAGATCGCCGGTTCCATGGCCTTCAAGGAGGCCTGCCAGAAGGCGGACGCCACGTTGCTGGAGCCCATTATGAAGGTGTGCGTCATCGTACCCGAGGAGTATATGGGCGACGTCATCGGCGACCTGAACAGCCGCCGCGGCCAGATTCAGGGCTTTGAGGCCCGGTCCGGCGCGCAGCAGATCGACGCCTTTGTGCCTCTGAGCGAGATGTTCGGCTATGCCACCGATCTGCGTTCCCGCACCCAGGGCCGCGGACAGTACACCATGGAGCCCAGCCACTATATCGAGATCCCCAAGAATATCCGGGAAAAGATCATTGATCAGCGCATGGGCGGCCGCGCAATGAAGTGACGCCCTGAAAAAATCCAAAATATTCCTGACAAAGTCCGTTTTTAGGATTGCTTTTTCTGCGGACTTGTTGTAGAATGTCAGCATAATGAGTTTTTATGCTGAACCCCAATTATTCTTTTAACCGTTAAGGAGGAAAATCCCAATGGCCAAGCAAAAGTTTGAACGCAGTAAGCCCCATGTCAACATCGGCACCATCGGCCACGTTGACCACGGCAAGACCACCCTGACCGCCGCTATCACCAAGTATCTGGCTTTCCAGGGCAAGGCCGACTACACCGACTACTCCAGCATCGACAAGGCTCCTGAGGAGCGCGAGCGCGGCATTACCATCAACACCGCCCACGTCGAGTATGAGACGGACGCCCGTCACTATGCTCACGTCGACTGCCCGGGCCACGCCGACTATATCAAGAACATGATCACCGGCGCTGCTCAGATGGACGGCGCGATCCTGGTCATCGCCGCCACCGACGGCCCCATGGCTCAGACCAAGGAGCACATCCTGCTGGCCCGCCAGGTAGGCGTGCCCGCCATCATCGTTTTCCTGAACAAGTGCGATCAGGTGGATGACGAGGAGCTGCTGGAGCTGGTTGAGATGGAAGTCCGCGAGACTCTGTCCTTCTACGAGTTCCCCGGCGACGACATCCCCATCATCAAGGGTTCCGCTCTGGAGGCTCTGGTGAGCGAGAGCAACGATCCCAACGCTCCCGAGTATGCCTGCATCAAGGAGCTGATGGACAGCGTTGACAGCTATATCCCCACTCCCGACCGTAAGGCCGACATGCCTTTCCTGATGCCCGTTGAGGACGTCTTCACCATCTCCGGCCGCGGCACCGTGGCTACCGGCCGTGTCGAGCGTGGCCAGCTGAAGGCCGGCGAGACCGTCGAGATCGTTGGTCTGACCGACGAGAAGCGCACCACCGTCGTCACCTCCATGGAGATGTTCCACAAGACCCTGGATTACGTCGAGGCTGGCGATAACGCTGGCTGCCTGCTGCGCGGCGTTGCCAAGACCGAGATCGAGCGCGGCCAGGTTCTGGCTAAGCCCGGCTCCATTCACCCCCACACCAAGTTCGTGGGCCAGGTGTACGTCCTGAGCAAGGACGAAGGCGGCCGTCACACCCCCTTCTTCAACAACTATCGTCCCCAGTTCTATTTCCGTACCACCGACGTGACCGGCGTCATCAACCTGCCCGAGGGCGTTGAGATGTGCATGCCCGGCGATAACGTCGACATGAACGTTGAGCTGATCACCCCCATCGCCATCGAGAAGGGCCTCCGCTTCGCTATCCGCGAGGGCGGCCGTACCGTTGGCTCCGGCGTTGTTATCGACATCGCTGAGTAATTGATCCCTTTAAGGCGGACACCGAGAGGTGTCCGCCTTTTTTGCTGTTTCCCGCACCTTACACAGATGTAAGTTTTCTCTGCGTTTTGTAAGGTAAAGAAATGGCGCCGGCAGATGGATAAGTCTATAATTGACCCTGTAATCAATCATTGCAGGAGGTCAATTTTATGAAGAACGCAAAACCGGTGTTTCTCATTTTGGGCGCGGCAGCAGCAGTCGTAGTGATTGGGGTTGGAGTCCTCGGGTTCTTATTTCAATACACAGGGAGCAACACGACCGACTATTATGGCCGCATCGACAATGAGCTGGTGGAGAAAATCACACCCCATGGCGGGATGAACTACCGCTATCACCTGCCCGTCTATCTGGAGGACGGCAGCCGTGAGGATCTGGATCTTGATACCTCAAGGATTTTGAAGGATGGTGCCTACATCCATATTGAGACCGCGCCCCTGCGGGGCGTCCTCCGCTGGGAGGAAATGCAGTACGACGAGCTGCCCGCTCCGGTGCAGGCGCAGTATCCGCCGGAAAGCTGAGTAAAAAAAGCACCCCCCTGCCGCCGCAGCGGCAGGGGGCATTTTTATGCGGTGGCCTCAATGGCCTCCTCGGAGCGGGCAATATACAGCTCAATCAATTCCCGGTCCGTCAATCTCATTCCCCCTTTGTCTCCTGAAAGCCGGCTTTCACCTATAAAGACGACCGAAGACCGGCTCAGGTTGCAGTCTCGAAAAAATTTCCTTCCGCACCGCTCCCCCGCTTACCGCATATACTGGGATACCATACGCAAAGGAGGTTCGGTATGGAGCAGACTTTTCCTTTCCAGTCATCCCAGCTCCCCTACAGCTACGTGGCGCTGATGCCCCACTGCGACGCCAACACGCTGTATTACCACCATGACAGATACTACGCCGAGGCCGTCTATGAGCTCAACCGCCTGGCAGTTCAGCACCGTCTGACGGACCGGACGCTGGGCCAGCTGGCCACGGAGGACTTCAATCTTCCCACTACCCAGCTCAACCGGCTGAAAAACGCCGCCGGGGCGGTGTATAACCACCAGCTGTATTTTGACGGCATCGGCTGCAAGGCGGGCACGCCGCCCTTTAACCAGCTGACGAACGAGATCAACACTACATATGGGTCCATGGCCCAGTTCCAGCAGCTCCTGACGGAGGCAGCGGAGAGCATCATCGGTTCCGGCTGGGTCTGGCTGGTGGCGGAGGGCAACAAGGGCATCCATCTCGCCACCACTATCAACAACGAGGTAGTCCCCCTGACCTCAGTCACGCCGATCCTGATCCTGGATATGTGGGAACACGCCTATCTGTCCATAGAGCACTTCAACAAACCGGGCTACGTTGCCACCTGGTTCTCCCTTATCAACTGGGACCGGGCCAACGAGCGGTATATGACCGCACTGAGCAATGCGTCGGTGGGGTGACCGCAAAAAGGGCGGAACCTGCGTTCCGCCCTTTGCCACACAAATCGAGATTTCAGTAAACCATATCATAAAAGTTTCGTCCACCTTTTCAAAGGTGGCAGAGTCCAGGGACGGAGTCCCTGGCCGCACTCCGCAGAGTGCGGAACCCCCCAAAAAGCCGCGCTCAAAAAATATCCTCTCCATAGCACAATCCCAAACTGCGCGGCTTTCAAGCGCATTTGACGCCTATGCGTCAAACAGCGCCCGGGAGTTTCCGTCATACCTTGATTCGCCTTTACCGTATGAAAATAAAATACGCCCGTCCGAGCCGCATTCAGCTCATTTTCAGGATCTCCCGCTTGAGCCGGTTGATGATCCGCTTCTCCAGCCGGGAGATGTAGGACTGTGAGATGCCCAGCCGGTCAGCGACTTCCTTTTGGGTCTGCTCCCGGCCTCCGCCCAGGCCGAAACGGAGGGTAATGATCTCCCGCTCCCGTGGGTCCAGCTTGGCGATGGCTGCGGAGAGAAGCTGGCGGTCCACGTCGTCCTCAATGGGGCGCATGACGGTGTCGGCCTCGGTACCCAATACGTCGCTGAGAAGGAGCTCGTTGCCGTCCCAGTCGGTGTTAAGGGGTTCGTCCAGGCTGACCTCGCCCCGCTGGGAGGCGTTTTTGCGCAGGTACATGAGGATCTCGTTCTCAATGCAACGGCTGGCATAGGTGGCCAGTTTGATGTTCTTGTCGGTACGGTAGGTGTTGACAGACTTGATGAGACCGATGGTGCCGATAGAGATCAGATCCTCAATGTTGATGCCCGTGTTCTCAAAGCGGCGGGCGATGTAGACCACCAGACGGAGGTTGCGCTCAATGAGGATCTGGCGGGACCCCTCGTCTCCCGCGTCCAAGCGGGCCAGGACCTCCGTCTCCTCCTCCCGGGTCAGAGGAGCGGGGAGGGTGTCGCTGCCGCCGATGTATTGGATCTTTCCCGGACGTAGGAGCCCCAAACGCTCCAGGAGGCGGCGGAGCGCGGAGAAAAACTTACGCGGCATTGTGCTGGACCTCCTTTCCGGTTTCGCCGCCCCAGAGGGCGGCGTAGCCGCCGCCGTCGGAGACTGGGGTGGGGGAGAGAGCCACGGTGACGGGCCCCAGCTGCCGTCCGTCCATAGATGCCCGATCCGCGCGGAAGCACAGGAGCAGGCCGCTGCGGACCCCTACCGCCTGATAGGGCAGAAGCCGGAAGCCGGAGCCCAATTTCTCCAGGGCGTGGGCAGCTCCAGCGGACTCCAGATGAGAAAGGATCTCCCTTTCCTCCGGGGTCCAGAGCCCCTCCAGGGCTTCCCAGTGGGCGGTGAGTACCGGTGCGCCGGAGAGCGAGTCAGTGAGGGTGTTGCCGGTGTCCAGCAGGGCGGTAAGGTTGGCAGTCCGGCCCTGGCGGGCCAGGGAGCAGCGGCAGAGCTGCCCGGCCGCGCCGTGGCGGGCTCCACCGCGGAAGACGACCGAGAGGATCACAAAACAGGTCCCGCCCGCCAGGAAGAAGACCCGCCAGTCCAGCGCCGCCAGAAGGGCCAGACCGTTTTCCTGCACCAGCCGCACGCCCGCCACCAACGCCCCGGCCATAGCACAGGAGAGCATAAAAAACAGCAGCAGATGCCTTAAAAACGCCTCCCGCCGTCCGAAGGCCAGCCGAACCAGCACCGCCGCCACCAGCACCTGGGGCATAAGAGACGAGACCGCCCCCAGCCCCGGCAGGACGCACAGCGCCCCATATGTACCCCCCAACGCCGCCGCGGCCAGCAGCCGCCGGCACTCCATCGGCAGTCCGGCCAGCCGTCCCGTGACATACAGCGCCGCAGCATCGGTGAGACAGTTGAGCAGAAACGCCATATCCAAATAGACTATCATATTCTTCTCCTCCTTTGGACAGGACCAGTATACCCCCTGTCCCAGGGAGGATTTTGTCATTCCGGGGCCCCCTGCACGCAAAAAAGAACCGCCGCCCTATACCGGACGGCGGTTGGAACTTATCGCAATACAAAATCCATATACACCGGGTTGTGGTCGCTCCAGCGGAAGCCGGTCTCCCACACCCTGGCCTTCCGCACTTCCACGTTTTCGGAGACGACGAAGCCGTCCACCGTCACCCGGTAGTTGTCGGGGCCGTAGGGCCGGTCGGCGTTGCGGCAGGAGGCCACGGGCTTCTCCTCGTCGAAGGGGGCCACAATGGACAGCCCCTCCGGAACCAGGGAGGAGGGGATGGCCTGGGCCCAGGTGTAAGCCGGGCCGGAGACGCCGAAGATCTTGTCGGAGTTCCCCAGCAGATCCTTGTTGAAGTCTCCGCCGGCAATCGTGTAGTTCCCCTTTTCATACTCCGCCATCATGTCGGCAAACAGCATCTCCAGCTGCGCCTCGGCAATGGTACCGTCAGAGGTGTAGGCAGAGAGGTGGAAGTTATAGAGCACCAGCTCCCTGTCCTCCCCGGACAGGGGGATGCGCTGCACGGAGTAGCACCGGTCCAGATCCACCAGCTTCATGAACCCATCCTCAATGGGCAGCTGCCGCCGCACGGCGGAGGAGATAGGAAACGCCGAGCAGGTGACGATCCCGGCTTTATTGGCCCCGTGGGGGGCGTTCAGAGGCCAGAAAAGGTAGGGACTGTCGTAGTTCTGGGCAAAGGTGCGGCTCTGAAACAGGCCATAGGACTTGTTGTCGATCAACTGCTCCAGCTCATTGATGTGCCAGCTGCGGGTGCCATCGATGTCCACCTCCTGGAGCAGGAGCAGCTGGGGTTCAATAGCCGCCACCGTCTCCATCGCACCGTTGACATTCTCATTCACCGCCTCCGCCGAGCGGGCGCGGCTCTCCTTGCCGCCGTCCATGAAGAAGCTGTAGTCGTTGCTGTAGGCCCCGAAGCCGATATTATAGGAGGCGATGCGGTACTGCTCGCCCACGGTCAGCTCGCCGTAGTCCGCTCCGTTCATGCTCACCACTTCCAGCACCTGGTTGTCCTCCACCCGATACCATGCGGCAAAGACGTAGATGACGTACCCGACGATCACAACCAGCAGCAGAGCCAGCACACCCAGAATAATTTTCAGGGGCAGACGTTTCTTCTTCACTTCGGCATCCGCTCCTTCCCCGTGATCTCCGCCACATCCATCCGGTAGATGGCGGTGACCTTCATCCTGGGGGCGATGTATGCGTCAAAGTCCGCCATATCCCCCGGGCAGTACCGCTGGGAGATAGCCCGCAGGGCTTCGACCCGCTCCGCCTCGTCCTCCACCGGAAAAACCTCTCCCCGAAGGATAGCAGAGCGATATTTATACCCGAAGTAGTCAGGCCCGATGGCTTCACACGCCGTCAGACTGGCCTGGGGCCACTGGGCGAGGCAGTCCAGCTTTTTGCCCGTCTGCGCACAGTGGAAGTACACAGCCTCCCCGATCCGGGCGGGGCTGATGGGCACGCCGTAGCCGCCCTCCCCGTCTCGCAGGCTCAGTACGGCGAAGGGGGCCCTGTCAAAAACCTCCCAGGCAAAAGCAGCGTCTCTCTCCCGATCTTTCCGTCTCATGGCTGTTCCTCCTTTTTACGATTTGGCCGACAGGTCCCTGGCGGCCCGCAGGATACTCCAGGCCGGGACGGCCCGGGGCAGCTTCATCCGGAACATCATCTGGGGATTTTTCAGCTCAGTCAGGGACAGGCCGTCCATGTCCGTCATGCCCTCCGCCGTGAAGCACTCCGGCTTGCAGTCCGGACCCACGAGCTCCAGAGGCTCCCCGGCGGTGATCTTGTTGCGGAGGGTCAGGACGGCGTTCCCGTCCGAGCCGCACTCCGTCACCAGGGCCACCACCTGCCATTCCCGGATGTACCGGGCGTTGGCAGTATATTGTCCCGGCTGGCCGTAGTAGAAGCCGGTGGAGTACCAGCGGTGGCTGACCTTTTCCACCTCGTCCCGCCACACGGTGTCCACGGGCCGTCCGGCCCATACGTCGTCGATGACGTGGCGGTAGGCCCCGGTCACGATGGCGGCATAGTAAGCGCTCTTGGCCCGCCCCTCGATCTTCAGACTGCTGAGGCCCACGTTAATGAGATCGTCCACGTGGTCGATCATGCACATATCCCGGGAGTTCATGATATACGTGCCCTTCTCGTCCTCAAAGACAGGGAAATACTCCCCGGGCCGCTTCTCCTCCATAAGGTAGTACTGATACCGGCAGGGCTGGGCGCAGGCGCCCCGGTTGGAGTCCCTTCCGGTCATATAGTTGCTCAACAGGCACCGCCCGCTGTAGCTCACGCACATGGCCCCGTGGACGAATGCCTCGATCTCCAGCTCCGGCGGCGTCTTGGCCCGGATCTCCCGGATCTCCTCCAGGGTCAGCTCCCGGGCCAGGATCACCCGCTTCGCCCCCAGCTCATACCAGGCCCGGGCAGCGGCGTAGTTGGCAATACTGACCTGGGTGGAAATATGCCGCTCGCACCGGGGGGCATACTTCCCTGCCAGGGTGAAGGTCCCCAGATCCGCCGCGATCAGCGCATCCACTCCCGCGCCGTCCAGAAATTCCAGCCACTCCGGCAGCGCGTCCACCTCGGCATTCCGGGGCATGGTGTTGACCGTCACATGGACCCGCACCCCGTGGTCATGGGCAAAGCGCACCGCCTGGGGCAGCTCCTCCCGGGAGAAATTCCCTGCGAAGGAGCGCATCCCAAAGCTCTCACCCGCCAGATACACCGCGTCCGCGCCGTATAACACGGCCATCCGCAGCCGCTCCATGTCCCCGGCGGGGGCCAGGAGCTCCGGCTTCTTTCTCTCCATCATATTACTCCCCGGCCTGAGCGGCTGCTGCCGCAGCCGCGGCCACGTTTCTGTTGTGCTCGGCAAGGGTCTCGCTGAACACGTGCTTCTCGCCCACCAGGACATAGAAATAGTAGTTGGTGTCCGCCGGCTGGAGCGCCGCACGGATGGAGGCGAGGCCCGGATTGGCGATAGCCGTGGGGGGCAGACCCTCATGGAGGTAGAGGTTGTAGGGGCTGTCCAGCCCGGTGTAGTCCTCCTGGGTGATGGCCCGCCCGGCGGCGTAGACCAGGGCCGCGTCGATCTGGAGCAGGTGTCCGGTCTCCCCGCCCTTCTCCAGACGGTTGTGGATGACGGAGGAGATGTTGCTCCGGTCGGAGCCGTCGGTCTCCCTCTCAATGAGGGAGGCGATGGTCAGGATCTGCTGGAGGTCGTAGTCCGATCCGTCAAGCAGCTCCTGGATATCCTCGTCGGTGTAGACCTTGTTATTGAAGTTGGAGAGCATGGAGGCGAAGGCCAGCTCCGTCCGAGCGCCCACATAGAACTCGTAGGTATCCGGGAACAGGAAGCCCTCCAGGCGGCTGACGTCGCCCAGGTTCGCGTTGTCCACGAAGTCGTAGCTCTCGAAGACATAGTTGGCGGCGGTCTCCGTCAGATCCTCCACAGAACCCACCTTGTTCTCCGCCAGCAGATCGATGATCTGCCTGACCGTGTAGCCCTCGGGGATCGTGACCTCGACGGTCTCCGTCTTGCCGCCGATGACACGCATGTTGCGGACAAGGGCCATGTAGTCCATGTCCGTGTTGAGCACGAAAGTGCCCACGTTCAGCTTGGTGTCCGCGTGGGTGAACTTGGCAAAGAGGCGGAAGAACCAGTCGTACTCAATAAGGCCCTTCTCCTTCAGCTCCGCGGCCACCTTCTCCATGTCGTAGTGTGTGACCTCCTTGACGGAGCCGTCCTCCTGCTCCTCCTGGGCCACCTCGACGATATAGTCCTCGGTGATCTGGATGCTGGCTTCCAGGTGCTCCTTGTTCAGCGCGGCGAAGTCGTTGGCCAGCATCCAGCCCACCGCCGCAGCGATGGCGGAGGACGCCGCTACGATCACCACCCACAGCAGGATGGCCAGCAGGGGATTGGTGCGCTTTTTCCTTCTCTTTTTTTTCTTCTTTTTGGCTCCTGTCCCCGCGGGACGGGGCCGCTCCGCCCCCTCCCCGGAGGGATGGGACTGGCGTTCTGCTCCGGCGGGACGGGGCTGATCGGCCTGACGGGCCACATCGTCGCCGTCCCAGCTGGTAGTTTTATAGCGGTCATCCTGATTCATAGGGTTACGTCCTTCCTTGCAGTTATTTTGAAGCTCCGGCAGCCGTACAATACCGGTGCAGTAAAAGCTCAATGTAGTCATCCCGGCCAAAGAGCCGGCGGCTCTCCGGGTCGCCGTGCGCCTCCGCCAGATGGCCTACAGGCACCGTCAGCCGGGTCTGCTGGGCGTGGGATCGGCTGTTTCGGTAAGCGTCCAGCACAGCCTCAGCCCCGTCCATTTTCCAGTTCCCCAGCCGCCAGATGGGTGACGGGGTGGTGATGTTGGGGTAAACGTCGTAGTTGTGATCAATGAAGAAGACCGGATCATCGGATACATAGCTGAAAGTGGATTCATCCCCGAGCAGCTCCCGGCAAAGCCCGGCCTCCGTCTTTCCAAATACATCCAAAAGTGTTTCGGCCCGGAAGTGCTTCAATGTCCCCGCCGCCAGACGGTCCGGGATCTTTTCCAGATCCTCCGGCGTGACCCACAGATCGTAGAACCGCCTGTTCTCCCCGTCACAGCTGCCCTGGTGGACAAAGCAGTCAAATTCCCGCCCGATCTCCCGGCAGCGGCGTTCCAGGTCCAGTTCTTCCATAAGTGTCTCCACCTGGGGAAGCTCCGGCAGGTTGTTTTTGCTGACAAACACCTGAATGCAGGGCGCGATGCCGTTGTTCAGCAGAATATCAATGGCCTGCAAAATCTCCTGGTACGCGCCCTTCCGTCCGGTGTACCAGTCGGTGGTCTCCTCGCCGCCGAACAGCGTCAGCTGCACGGCCTCGACCCCCAGCTCAGCCAGCCAGGGCGCATAGCTCTCGTCCCGGACCAGCCGCCAGATACTTGCCAGCTCAAAGTGGGACTGGTGGGGCCTGGGTCCGGACAGCTCACGGCACAGCTCCCAGCGCTCCCGATAGCGGTCGGCGTAATCCGGCTCCCGGCTCCAGTCGTGGATCTCCAGGGATTCAGCGAAAGGCGCAAAGTCCGCCGCTGCGACGGCCAGATCCTCCTCCGGCATGTCCCCGTTGGGGCTCCAGCCCATCCAGCAGTGCTTACAGCGGTTGGGGCAGCCCTTCATATCAAGGGCGAGGGTGATGGAACGAAACATTTTCTTACTCCCCGAGAGAATCTTTCTGCGGTCAAGCTGCCTTCCGCGCTTTCTCTGCATAGTATGTTCCAGACTGATAAGTGAGGTGAAACAAAACATGTGGAACAACGGTAATGACTGCGGCTGCCTGTGGCTGATCCTGATCGTCATCCTGCTGTGCTGCTGCGGCTGCGGCAACAACAGCAGTAACGGCAACACCTGCGGGTGCTGCTGCAACTGTGACAACGGGTGCAGCTGCGGCTGTAACTGCAGCAACAACTGTAACTGCGGCTGCTGCTGAGGTTACATACCCGTGGGAACGGGGGCGCGAAAGCGCCCTCGTTTTTTTATATTTTTATAACCCGGTCAGCGGCCGCACGATCTCCCATAACTCCTGATGGATATCCTCCGGCGTGCGGACGGCCCCGTCACGGGAGCAGTCCACCCGCCGCCAGCCAAGCCGCCGGACGATCTCCTGAGCGCTCTCCCGGCAGGCCCGGAGATAGGCCCCGTCCTGCTCGTGAATGTCAGCCTTGGTATGGGTGGCCTCCTGCCGGAGGCGGAGCAGCTGCCCGGAGATCTCCGCCGGAAGATCCAGATAAATCACCAGATCCGGCTCCGGCAGAGCCAGCCGGTTGTACTCCAGATCAAAAAGCCAGTCCAGGTAGGCCCAGCGCTCCTCCTCGGGCAGCTTGGGGGCCTGATGGACGGCGTTGGAGGTGGTGTAGCGGTTGGCCAGGATCAGCCGGCCTCTCTCATAGTCCGCGCCCCAGTCCTCTTTATACGCGCCGTAGCGGTCCACCGCGTACAGGGTAGAGGCCGCATATGCGCTGACGTCGCCGGGCCTGGAGCCCAGCGCGCCCTGGAGATACATCTCCACCGGCTTGGCAAAGGGGCTGCCGTACCGGGGGAAGTCGATCTCCCGGAAGCTGACGCCCTCCTGCTCCAGCCGCTGCGCCATGAGGCGGGCCTGGGTAGCCTTGCCCGCGCCGTCGGTGCCCTCCAATACAATCAGTTTTCCGCTCATTTCTTTTTCCTCTTTTCCCCCGCCACGTGGACCAGGAACAGGGGCAGCTTCATCATTCTTCCAATGCGGCTGGGGTTCTTCACCAGCCGGTGGAGCCACTCCAGCCCCAGCTTCTGGAACACCTCCGGGGCCCGCTGGACCTCGCCGGAGAACACATCCAGACAGCCCCCCAGGCCCACCAGCAGATGGGCCCCGGTGGCCCCGCCGTTCTGGCGCATCCACTTCTCCTGCTTGGGGGCCCCCAGGCAGACAAAGGCCACGTCCGCGCCGCTCTCCCGGATGGCCTCGACCACCGGGCCGTCCTCCTGGAAGTAGCCGTCATGGGTCCCGGCAATCCTCAATCCGGGGTACTGGCGCTGGAGATTTTCCGCCGCCTTCTCCGCCACGCCGGGCTTGGCCCCCAGCAGGTAGAGGGATTTCCCGTTCTCCGCCATCCGGGCCATGAGCTCCTGCGCGAAGCCGATGCCGGTGACCCGGCCCTTGAGGGGCGTTCCCAGCATCTTCGCGCCATAGATCACGCCGATGCCGTCGGCCAGCACCAGGTCAGCGCCGTTGACGGCGGCGCGGGCGTCCTCGTTCTCCCGGCAGACCTCCACGATCTCCGGGTTGGGGGTCACCGCATAATGGGCCCCTTCGGCGGACATCAGGCGCACGCCCTCCGCCACCGCCTGCTCCATGGTGATATTGTCAAAGCCTACGCCTAATACATCGATTCGCATGGGCCTTTCTCCTTCCGATTCAGAGGATATTTTTTCTAGTATAGCACAAATTTTCTGGATTGTCTACCTGGGTCATGTCTTGCCCGCGGAAATCAACCTTGGACGGTAAGCACCTGCATTTACAAAAAACCAGTGTAGGGGCGCACAGTGTGCGCCCGTTTCTACCGGAAGATGCAGGTTATCGTGCGGGCGCACACTGTGCGCCCCTACATAAATCCTGCATTTTCGGTGATTGGCTTCAAAAATTGATTCCCCCATGCCCCCGTTCATCTCCCGCACAAACGCTTCTGTTTTCGCCGTCAGTTCCACCCACGCGGGACGAAAGCCGCTGGCAATCGCGTTTCGCACAGATCTGACATTGGACCACGCCGCACAGTAAAACGGAACCTTTCCCCGCTCCAGGACCTCCAGCGCCAACCGGCTGGTCAGCGCCGAGGCAATGCCCTGCCGCCGGAAGCCTGGAAGCACGTCCACTCCGATCTGCCACATGCTGTCGCAGTCCGCCGAACAGGCGGCAAGCCCGATGAGCGTCCCATCCGCATAAGCGCCTACCCCCAGTATATCCAGTTCCTTCCGCTTCTCGCAGAGCGCGTTGCTCCACTGGTCCGTGTAGAGCGTCCCAAAGTCCTCCGGATGCAGGAGCCGCGTTTCATATCGGATCTCCTGCACATGCACATACCGCAGATCCGGGAGGAAATATTCCGCCATAAAGCACAGCCGCAGGCCGTATTCCCGCAGCGCGCCGTCCAGAATGTGCATCTGCGGCGTCTCAAAGCACCGCTCCGCCGGAAAACGGTTGATATACTCACTGACGATCTCCCGGTAAGGCTCCTCGATGGAGGCCACTACATTGCTTCCGTAGGAAATCAGATCACAGGCGAGGGGCAGATCCAGATATTTTCGGGCTGCCGGATGTTTCCTGGAGAAGACGATGACCGGAACCTGCCCCTGAAAATCCTCCGGATGACAGTTGGCGTCAATGGCGGACTGCCGCAGGGCGGTCTCCCATATCGTTTGATTGGTAAATTCCATTTGCTGCTCCTTTTATTGCTTCGGCAATTAAATCATTGCCAGAGTAATATTATATCAGGAAATTTTTCCTTCTTCTTTAAGATTTGATGAAATCATTCTTTTTCCGCATAAATGAGAACTTGGTCTCACTGCAAACCACCGCCACAAAAATCAGCGCAAACCCCGCCAGCATCCTGCCGTTCACCTCGTCCCCGGCGAACAGCACCGAGCACAGCACACCGAACACCGACTCCAGCGACAAAATCACCGACGCCGACGCAGGATCTGACCACACCTGTCCCACGTTCTGGAACAGCAGCGCCACCGTGGTAGCCATCACCGCCAGATATGCCAGGGGCAGCAGGATCTCCAGTCTGGTCAGCGCCTGTGCAGGGAAGGTCTCCGTCAGCACCCCGCCGATCCAGGCATACACCCCCGCAAAAGCAAACTGAAACACCGTCAGCAGATAGATATCCTTTCCCGGCGACACCTTTGCCACCGCCACGATGTGCATAGCGTAGAACACCGCGCAGATCAAAGTCAATCCATCGCCGGGATTTACCGTCAGATCCCCGCTAAGGCTCACCAGCCCCACCCCCGCCACGCACAATACAGCCGCGATCACATTATACCGGTCCGGCCTGATTTTCGCGAAGGCCCAGTAGAGAAACGGCACCAGCACGCAGTACACGGCGGTAAGAAACGCATTCTTCGACGGCGTGGTCAGCGCCAGACCGTAGGTCTGGACAGAATAAGCGATATACAGCATGGCCCCGATAACAGCCCCCCGCCAGAGATAGTCCGGCGTAAAGGTCTTCCACTTTTTCCAACAGAACAGCCCCAGCAGCACTGCACCCGTAGTAAACCGGATCGCCAGCAGATACTGCACCGGCAGCTCGTCCAGAGCGTCCTTCATAATAAAAAAAGAGCTGCCCCAGATGAATGCCGCCGCAAACAGCATAGGCTTTGCCAATTTCCGCATCATTTTTTCACTCATGGCGTCACACCTCGTCCTTGCAATGGGATATCAATGTATGGTACAATGACTGACACGAATCAAAGTTCGACAGGAACTCCCGGGCGCTGTTTGCAGCTGGGCAGCCAAAGGCTGCCGGGACAGTCGTTGGGCCGAAGGCCCAATGACGTCCCCGGGCAAATGCGCTTGAAAGCCGCGCAAGTTTGGGATTGTGCTGCGGAGAAGATTCTTTTGGGCGCGGCTTTTTTGGGGGATTCCGCACTCTGCGGAGTGCGGCCAGGGGCTCTGCCCCTGGACTCCGCCACCTTTGTAAAGGTGGACGAAACTTTTAATATGCGTTTCCTTGATTCTCTTTATTGCTAAGATGTTATACTACCAGAGAGGTGAACAAATGGCAAGACTTGACCGGGAATTTTTTCTCCAGGATACCGTCGCCGCCGCGCAGGAACTGCTGGGCCGCTACCTGGTCCGTGTGGACGGCACCGAGGTCATGGTCTGCCGGATCACGGAGACGGAGGCATATGTGGGAGCCATTGATAAGGCCTGCCACGCCTACGGCGGCAGACGGACCAAACGCACCGAGACCCTCTACTCCGCCCCCGGCACCGCCTATGTCTATCTGATCTACGGCATGTACAGCTGTCTCAACTTCGTCACCGGACCGGAGGGTACGGCCTCCGCCGTCCTGATCCGGGGATGTACGCCGGTGTACAATGCGGACGCCGTGGCCCGGCGGCGGTTTGGTGCGGAGACAAGAAAACTCTCCGCCTATCAGCGGAAAAACTTCATGAACGGCCCCGGAAAGCTATGCAAGGGCCTGTCTATTGACCGGAGCCTGAACGCCCTGCCGCTGGAAAACGACGTGCTCTATCTGGCCCATGATCTGCCGGAATTGAACCTTCCCCGGCGGCCCGATGAGATCCCCTTCCACACCGGCAAGCGGATCGGCATTGACTACGCCGAGGAGGCGATCGACTTCCCTTGGCGATTCTGGGTTGACGAATAGGAGGAGAACCGATATGCTGCTTTTTGATCTGGACGGCACTCTGATCGATTCCAACGGCGTATGGCTGGAGGTGGACAAGGTGTTCCTCGCCCGCCACGGCTATGAATACAGCCAGGAATACCACGACGGCGTGGCCCACTCGATCCTGCAAAACTGCGCCATCTTCACCAAGGATTTTTTCGGCATGGAGGAATCCTGCGAGGAGATCATTGCGGAGTGGATGGAGCTGGCGGAGAATGCCTACGACCATGTGCCCCTCAAGCCCCACGTCCGGGAGTACCTGGACCGCTGCAAGGCGGCGGGGCATCGGATGGCCATTTTTACCTCCTGTGTGCCCCTGCACTGTCAGACGGCGGTGGAAAGACACGGACTGGATGCCTACTTTGAGAAAATCATCTACGCCCAGGAGCTGGGAGAGGACAAGCGGTCTCCGGCCATTTTCCGCCGGGTGGCGGAGCTGCTGGGTGTAAAGCCCAGGGAGTGCGTTTTCTTTGACGATTCCCTCACCGCCTGCAAGGGAGCCAAGGCTGCCGGGATGACGGTGGTGGGAATTCAGGATGACTACTTCACTGGGGCGGAAGCGGACATGCGGGAGCTGTGCGACCAGTACATCCATGACTTTGGTGAGCTGCTGTAATGCGCTCAGCCCATATAAAAAGTTTCGCCGGCCTTTACAAAGGCCGCAGAGTCCAGGGACAGAGTCCCTGGCCGCACTCCGCAGAGTGCGGAATCCCCAAAAGCCGCGCTCAAAAAAATCTTCTCCATAGCACAATCCCAAACCTCGCGGCTTTCAAGCGCATTTGCCGCCTACGCGGCAAACAGCGCTCGGGAGTTCCCGTAGACTTTCGATTCGCGTTATAAAATAGATGTATAGATAGCCCAGTGCGGGTCCCGGAAATTCCAGGGCCCGCACTGGTTTTATAGAAGATCTTCATATTCTCTCAATGCTTCCAGCGCTTTTGCGTTGGGCCTGTAGAGATACCGGCTTCCGTTGGCATCCGGCTCCCGGTCGAACCATCCCAGGGCGTTCCGCCCAAGGATCACGCCGGTATTCTCCGGTCCGCCCAGCTTTTTTACATCATCCACCCGCATAGGCCCGTTGTCCCGCAAAAGCCGTGTCACCCGCAGGGCCTGCTCCTTGTAGGCGGTGAGGATTTTCTTCCGGCTCACGCCACCGGTGTTGGCGCTGCCGGTGCGGCTCTCGTGCTCACGAATCACCGCCAGACGGCGCTTTTTATCTTTCCGGGGGACAGACGCCTCCTTGGGGTGTACCACCACGTCCACTTGTGGATACCCTTTGCTGGTGAAGCCCACAAAGATCAATCCCAGCTCCAGCCTGCGGCACAGAGACTTCATGTCCTGTATGTGAGGCGACATATACCCCCGCTTCGGCAGCGGCACCGCCACATAGACCCCGTCGGCGATCCGCTGCCGGTCCACCGCCTGATAGATCAGCTCCAGGGTGAACCCCCGTTTCAGCTCCACCACGATCAGCTCCCCGTCCCGCAGGGCGGTGACGTCGCAGTCCTTGACCTCGCCCTTGACCGCGTAACCCAGATTTTCCAGGTACTCCTTCACAGGGCCGTAGAGGTCGCTTTCCAGCAGCTTTTCCATCAGTATCCCCGCACCCGGTCCACCAGACGCTCCAGCGGTTCTCCCTTGCCGTAATGGCCCAGGTCCCGGCAGAACATGTCCACCACCAGATCGCAGGTCAACCCCAGGGACATGTTCCCGGACACATGGGGCGTGATGATGGTGTTGAGGCAGCTCCACAGGGGATGGTCCGCCGGAAGGGGCTCCGGCGTCATCACATCCAGCGCCGCACCCGCCAGCCTGCCGGTCTGCAAGGCCTCCACCAGCGCCTCCTGGTCGATGACCGCGCCCCGGCCCACATTGACGACGAATGCCCTCTCCGGCAGCAAAGCGATCCGCTCCCGAGACAGAACGCCCCAGGTCTCCGCCGTGGCGGGCAGGGAGACGATCAGCGCATCCGCCTCCGGCAGCACACTGTCCAGCTCCGACAGCGGAAGCACCCGGTCAAAGGCGGGCTCCGCCGACTTCCCACTGCGGCACACGCCGGTGACACGGGCCCCCAGGGCTTTCAGCCGCCGGGCAACGTTAGAACCGATGTCCCCGGTGCCCAGCAGGATCGCGTGACTACCGTTGATGGAGCGGATGGGATCGAAATACGCCCACTCCCTCCGCTCGATCGTGGGCAGATACTCCGGCATCCGCCGCAGGAGCATCAGCAGCACCATGAGCACATGCTCTGAGATGGTGGGACCATAGGCCCCGGAGGAGTTGCTCAGAATGCAGTCCCGGCTGGGCCAGAGGGACTCGTCCATGAAGTGGTCCACTCCGGCAGACGCGGCACACAGCCAGCGCAGCTGCTTCGCTTTTGGCAGGACCTCAGGCGAAATGTAGCCGAAAATCACCTCGAAATCGGCCGCTTCTTCGGCAAGATCATCGTTCGTCTCAAAATAAGCAACGGTAAAACCCGCTTTCTCCGCCGCCTCATCAATCTGGCGGCGGTGGGCCTCATTGATAAAATTCGCGCATACGGCGATATTTTTCATTTCGTTTCTCCTCTCATATCGTTTGTCTGATCTGCTCCAGCACCTGCTCGGCAGTCCGCAGTCCGTCGGCAGCGGCAGACATAATGCCCCCAGCATACCCCGCTCCCTCGCCGCAGGGCCACAGGCCCCGGATGGCGGACTGCCCGTCCTCCCCACGCAAAATCCGCAGCGGGCAGGAGGAGCGGGTCTCTACCGCCGTCAATACCGCGTCCGGCTGGGCATAGCCCCGGACCTTCCCATCCAGCACCGGCAGGGCCTCCGCCAGGGATTGGCAGATGAATTCCGGCAGAACGTCCCACAGATTGCACCACTTCACCCCGGGCCGGTAGGTAGGCACTACATTCCCCGGTCCTGTGGAAGGCCGCCGCAGCAGAAAATCCTCCACCCTCTGGGCGGGAGCAATGTACCCACCGCCCCCGGCAGCGTATGCCCGCTCCTCCAGCTCCCGCTGAAAGGCGATCCCCGCCAGGGGCCCGTCCCCCGGAAAGTCCGCCGCCGTCACGCCCACCAGCAGTCCGCCGTTGCAGTTCTCTCCGTCCCGGGCGTAATCGCTCATACCATTGGTAACGGCCCGGCCACTCTCGCTGGCTGCGGCCACCACCTGCCCGCCAGGGCAGACGCAGAAGCTGAATACGCCCCGCCCATTTTCCAGGTGGCAGCTGAGCTTGTAGCTGGATGCCGGAAGCCTCGGGTGGCCCGCCAGCGCCTTGTACTGCGCGAAGTCAATATCCGCCTGCCGATGCTCGATCCGCACCCCCACCGCCAGCGGTTTCGGTTCCATGGGCACCCCGGCGGCGTGGAGCATCTCAAAGGTGTCCCGGGCGCTGTTGCCCAGAGCCAGAACCACGTGCCGGACCGGGAGCAGATAAGTCCCATCCGGGCCCGCGACATCCAAAGCCGTGATCCGGCCATCCTCCTGCCGGATACCCGTCAGCCGATGTCCAAAGCGGATATCACAGCCAAGATCCTCCAGCTCCTGCCGCAGGCTGACCAACACTTTCTGGAGATAGTCCGTGCCCACGTGAGGCTTGGCTTCGTACAGGATACTCTCCGGCGCACCGTGGGAAACCAGCGTCTCCAGAATAAACCGGTGGCGCATATCTTTTGTACCGGTGTTCAGCTTGCCGTCGGAGAAGGCCCCCGCGCCGCCCTCACCGAATTGGACGTTGGATTCCGGGTCCAGCTCACCGCTCTCCCAGAACCGCTCCACGTCATTCTGCCGATGCTCCACGGCCTGTCCGCGCTCCAGTAAAATGGGTTTTACCCCACACCGGGCCAGCGCCAGCGCACAGAACAGTCCTCCCGGCCCCGCGCCCACAACTACCGGAGGAATTTCCGGCGGCGCAGCCGATACAGGCAGACAATAGGGCATCTCGCTAACCGCCGACACATTTTTATTTCTACACCGCTTCAGGATCTGCTTCTCGTTGGTCACAGAGACCCGTAGCGTATAGACAAACCGAACTCCGTCCCGCGCGTCGATGGCCTTGCGGAGGACTTGCAACTCCCCTATCTCCGCCTCTGATATCCGCAGCGCAGCGGCGGCTTTACGTCTCAGAAGCCCCTCGTCCTCCTCCAGCGCCAATTTAATCCTCTCAATTTGCAGCATGTCTCGAATCCTTTCCATAAACGCCCCGGTAGCCCAGAGCGAAGGATATCTGCTCCGCCGCCTCCAGCAGCAGTTCAGCGGCCCGCTCCAGCTCCGGGGAGTTGATCCGCCGGAACATGCCCACCACACACACCGCGTAAGCCACCTGACCGCTGACGTCGAATACCGGCGCGGATACGCTCCGCAGGCCGATGCGGTACTCCCCGTCCTCAATGGCATAGCCCCTTGCCAGAATCTTCGGAACCTCCGCCTCCAAAGAAACGGCGTTGGTGTGCCCGTGGGGGGTGTAGGCGGCAAAATCGCAGCTCCGCAGCAGGCTTTTCCTCCGGCTCTCCGGCAGATAGGCCAGCAGAAGCTTCCCCTGCGAGGTGCAGTGGAGAGGCAGCCGGGCCCCCTTCTCGGAGACCACCCGCAGATCGCTGTGGGCGTCGGCGCAGTCCAGCACCAGCACCTCACCCCGGTCCAGCGCGGAGACGGACACCGTCTCGCCGGTCTCCCTGGCTACGCGGTTCATAGGCTCCGCCGCCGCTTCCAGTATGTTCCACCCCCGGCTGACCAGGCATCCGTATTCAAAAAGCCGTATACCCAGCCGGTATTTCCCGTCCTCCGCCGACTGCTCCACCACGGCGTAGAGCCGCATAGAGGCCAGCAGTCCGTGGGCGGTAGCCTTAGGGATTCCAGTGCGGGCGGACAGCTCCCCCAGACTGAGCGGTTCCCGGGCATGTCCCAGGCAGGAGAGCAGCTCCATGGCCTTGCACACAGACTGGACCTTTCCCGGTTCCCGGCCCGTCATCGGAATGCCTCCAGCCGCCCGGACCGGCAGGCGATCAGCTGCGCCGCCACGCTCACCGCCACCTCCGCCGGGGTTTCCCCGCCGATGGGCAGTCCAATGGGGGCGTATACCCGGTCGATCTCCGCCTCAGTAAACCCGTCCGCCAGCAGGCGCTCCCGTGTAATGGCAATTTTCTTTTTGCTGCCGATGCAGCCGATGTACTTCGCCGGGGTCCGCAGGGCCTGGGACAGCACCTCGTAGTCCCCCTGGTGCCCCGGGGTCATGATGACTATATAGTCGTCCGCTGTAATGGTCCCGACCTGCTGTAACGCCTCGGTGAAAGGCCCGCAGAGCAAGGCGGAGGCATCCGGAAAGTATGTCCGCTCCACCGTCTCAGGCCGCCGGTCGTAGACCACCACCCGGAAGTCCGCCATGGCCAGGATATGGGCCAGTTCCCGCGCCACGTGCCCGCCGCCGAAAAGGTAGACCGTCCCCGCCCGGGTCAGCAGCTCGGCAAACAGGACCGTTTCTCCCTCGTCCAGCATTCCCCGACTGCCCAGCAGCGGCTCCAGACGCTCCATGGAGGTATCCAGCCCCCGCAGGCCGTTTTCCCGGTCATAGGTCCCCATTCGCCAGCCAGCCTCGTCCATAGCAGTGACCAGCCAGGAAGCACCGGGAGTGTCCAACAGCTCCAGAGCGTTTTGCAGGGACTCCCGGGCCGAGCTGTCCGCCGGGTCAAAATACTGAAAATACACCCGCACATCCCCGCCGCAGATCATGCCGATATCGGCCACATCGCCGGGGGTCAGGCGGTAACTCTCAAACCGGGACTGCTTTTTCTCCAGCAGTTCCCCCGCAAGCAGTCCGGCCCGGTACTCCACCGCACCGCCCCCGATGGTCCCCATCATTTTGCCGCCCTCCAGCACCAGCATTTTTGCCCCCGCGCCCCGGGGCGTGGAGCCGTGGCTGGCAACAATGCCGCAGAGGACGGCGGGGTGGCCTGCGGCCAGCTCCTGGATCAATTGGATAAACAGCTTCTTCATAGTAGACCTCTCTTTTCTGCCGCCTTTCGGGCGGCAGGGTAGTTTGTTCTCCACCAAGCCCGGGACCTACGCGGCCCCGGACTCCGCGCCTTCTGTGATTGTACACGCGACAAAAGAAGGCAAAAGCGCGCCAAAACCTACGGTTTTGGATTCCCTCATTTTATTACGGGGGTAATTGTTTTTGCGCTGATCCTGTAGTCCGTCCGGCCTACCGGACTACGGATGTAGTTTCTCCTGCAATGCGTCTATTTCAGGACGTTATCTTGATCCCTACCGTATCACGCGAGGGGAGCTCCCGGGGTGCTGAGAAATAGATTGGCAACCCCCGGCGGTGGCCAGGTAGCAGGAATAGAAGCGGATCATGCTGCTGGCTAACCTAGAACAAACGGGTAGCCGCAAGGCACCGAGCATTTGGGTAAGCACTCACGATTGCGCAACAGGCGCATCGAGCGCCTGTGCGCAATTCAATTCTGCACGGCCCCTCGATGGGGCCGTTGCAGAATCTTGGTAGAACCAAACCCGCCACGTCGTAGCGCAAATAAACACCCCCGTAATTCAGGAAGGTTCTTAGGAAACGTAGTTTCCTAAGCGATCTTTTGTAACTTTTCCATCGTTGGAAAAGTTAGCCCCCGTCCCCCGCCCCGGCAGGGGCGAATCTAAAATAAGATTTAAGCCAGGGCCGCCGCGCAGCGGCGGCAGAAAGATTTGACAAACACCCACCCATGTGATAAAATAATTTTCCTTTTTGCCCCGGAGTTCCCCCATAACTCCGCCCCCAGAAAGAGGGCGCTTTTGTCACGCACGGGGAAGGCTCGTGACCTCCTGTGCGTCTTGCGGACAAACCCGCCTCCCGCTTGTCTTTAAGGCCATGACGGCGCGCCTGATCGCCGTCCGCTGGTCTGAACGCGGTGGGATCATCTTTCAGACAAGGAGCAAAAAATCCATGATCGAAATGAAAGGAATCTCAAAAACCTACCGGGTCCGGCGACGGGAGGCCGGGCTTGGCAACGCACTGAAAAGCCTCATCTCCCAGGACTACACCGAAATCCCCGCCCTGCAAAACATGTCCTTCACCGTCCCCGACGGCCAGATCTTAGGCTATATCGGCCCCAATGGCGCGGGAAAGAGCACCACCATTAAAATCCTCAGCGGCATCCTCCGCCCCGACAGCGGGACCTGTACCGTGGACGGCCTGACCCCCTGGGAGGACCGGAAGCGCCACGTAGCCCGCCTGGGCGTGGTGTTCGGCCAGCGGAGCCAACTGTGGTGGGACGTCCCCGTGCAGGAATCCTTCGACCTCCTCCGGGACATCTACCGCGTCCCGGAACAGCTCTACCGCGAAAATCTTGACCGCCTGACCGCCCTCCTGGACCTGGGCGACCTGCTGAAAACCCCCGCCAGAATGCTGTCCCTGGGCCAGCGGATGCGCTGCGAGATCGCCGCCGCGTTATTGCATGGCCCGAAGGTCCTGTTTCTGGACGAGCCCACCATCGGCCTGGACGCTGTAAGCAAGCTGAAGGTCCGGGAGTTCATCCTTGAGCAGAACCGTCTCTGCGGCACCACAGTCCTCCTGACCACCCACGACATGCAGGACATCGACGCCCTGTGCAGCCGGGTGCTGCTCATCGGCAAAGGCCAGCTCCTCCTGGACGGCGACACCGCCCAGATCCGCGCCATGGCGGGGGAAAACCTGTCCACCGAGGAATCGGTGGCAGACCTGTACCGCCGCTTCGGCATTTAAGGGGGCGGCAGCATGAAAAAATACTGGTCTTTCTTCAAAATGCGCCTGATGGCGGGGCTGCAATACCGTGCCGCCGCCCTGGCGGGCATGAGTACCCAATTTGTCTGGGGAACCATGGAGATCCTGCTCTACCGCGCCTTCTGGCTGGAGAGCCCGGAGAAGTTCCCTATGGGCATGGAGGCCCTGTCCACTTACATCTGGCTCCAGCAGGCATTTCTGACCCTGTTCGCCATGTGGAACTGGGAGTATGACATCCTGGAGTCAGTAAAAACCGGCGCGGTGTCCTATGAGCTGCTGCGGCCCACGGATATCTACAGCATGTGGATGGCCCGCTCCATCGCCAACCGTCTGGCCCGCGCGGCCCTGCGGATGATCCCGGTAATCGTGGTCGCCAGCTTCATCCCCGCACCCTACGGACTGCGGCTTCACATCTCTCCGGCGGTATTTGGTCTGTTCCTGCTGTCCATAGTGCTGATGGTGCTGGTGGTGTGTTCCTATACGCTGCTGGTCTACGCCCTGACCTTCTATTTGACGGACCCCAACGGCATCATGGTGGTATCCGTGGCGGCGGCGGACCTGCTGAGCGGGGCAGTCGTACCTCTGCCATTTCTGCCGGATGGCCTGCGGAAGTTTGCGGAGCTGACGCCCTTCGCCTCCATGCAGAACGTGCCCCTGCGCATCTTCAACGGGAATATCCCCCTGTCGGAAATCCCCGGCGTGATGGGACTGCAAGTGTTCTGGATCGTGACGCTGATTTCAGCGGGATACCTTCTCACAAGAAACGGCCTGCGCCGCGCGGTCATTCTGGGAGGTTGAGCTATGAAGCTGTATCTGAAATTCCTGTCCATCCATATGCGTTCCGCCATGACCTACCGTGCAAGTTTTTTCCTCAGCTGCCTGGGGCATCTGCTGATCACCACCAACGTTTTCCTCAGCGTAGTGTTCCTGCTTGACCGCTTTGGCGCCATCGGCGGCTATACAATGCCGCAGCTGAGCCTGTGCTATGCGGTGATCCTTTCGGGGACATCGCTGGCGGAGTGCTTCGCCAGAGGATTTGACGCCTTCACGAGGATACTTTCCGAGGCGCAGTTCGACCGCATCATGCTCCGGCCCCGTTCCCTGTTCTTCCAGGTGATCTGCCAGGACATGAAACCCACCATGCTGGCCCGTGTACTCCAGGCAGCGGTCATGCTGGCCTGGGGTATTAACGCAGGCGCGGTGGTCTGGACGCCGCTCAAGGCGCTGGTGCTGGCCCTGATGATCCTCTGCGGCGCGGGCATTTTCTTCGGACTGTTCCTGGTCAACGCCTGCATCTGTTTCTTCACTCTGGAGCATGTGGAAACGCTGAATATCTTCCTCGACGGCCCCCGGGAGTACGGCAAGTACCCCTTCGGCATCTACGGTAAACCGGTCCTGCTGATCCTGACCTTCCTGGTACCCCTGGCGCTGGTCCAGCACTGGCCCCTGCAATATCTCTTTGACCGGGGCCCTGCGTGGTACGGCGTACTGCCGGTAGTCTCCCTGCTGTTCCTGATCCCCTGCGCCCTGCTGTGGCAGCTGGGCGTGCGGCATTATCGCTCCACAGGCTCCTGATAATGCCATTCTACCATAAATCCATTCGGGATACAAGATAAGATATTCGGGGATACAGAACAGAAACGGAGGCACGACTATGCAAGAGATATCCTTGTGCGTCATGACCAGGGCGCTTTGCCATGAATTGCTCAAAGGCTGGCAAAACGACCCTGATATATACATGGACATGGCTCAATTCACAGCCTATCAATACAACGAAGCCGCAGTAGACCGATATTTTGAAACAAAACAAAATCCGTCCCGCGTCCTTTTGGCCATTATGAAGGACAACACGCCAATTGGAGAAATCCAGATGAAGCAGATCGACCGGGAACGCAAAGAATGTACCCTGAGCATCCACATGCAGAACGACGCCGTAAAGGGGCGCGGATACGGAACCTGCGCGGAGCGGCTGGCCGTACAGTACGCTTTTGAAGTTTTAGGAATGACGGCAGTAAACGCCGACACCATTGCCAAAAACAAACGCAGCCAGCACGTACTGGAAAAGGTTGGATTTCAATTTATAAAAGAAGAAAACGGATTTAAGTACTATCGTTTCCAGCGATAGCCGCAAAAACCGCCCTGATTCTCTGACTATAGGGAATCAGGGCGGATGGCCTTCACCTGAGATATGGAACCAGCCTGCACATCTTCCCACAAAATATCGGGCAGTCCCTTCAAAAATCTGCTATCCTGTATGCAGGCCGACCGGATAAGGAGTAAAAATATGGATTGGGTAATGGGGATTCAGCGTGCCATTGACTATGTGGAGGAACATATCACAGAGGAGCTGAATTATGACGAGATCGCCAGACAGGGCTGTTCCACCTCCTATCATTTTCAGAGGGTGTTCGGACTTCTCTGCGGCTATACGCTGGGGGAATATATCCGCAGCCGCCGGCTGACACTGGCGGGCGGCGAACTTGCTGGCAGCAACGCGAAGGTCATAGATGTAGCTCTGAAATATGGCTACGACAATCCCGACAGCTTCGCCCGGGCGTTTACCCGATTCCATGGCATCACACCCTCTCAAGCGCGCAGGGAGGGCGCAAAACTGAACTCCTTTTCCCGGCTGTCGCTGAAAGTATCATTAGAAGGAGGCAGTATCATGGAATACAGAATCGAGGAAAAGCAGGAACTTCTGCTCACAGGCTATAAGCGCCGGTTCACAGGCGTGCCCCACATCACAAAGGAGTACGACGGCCAGATGGAGGATTTTGCCGTTCACACCCGTGTGAACCAATTTCTTCTGAAAGGCATGTCCTCAGATGATACCGGGGCAATCAACTACTGTGTGATCACCAATGTATCAGATGACGGATATGATTTCTACATCGCAGAGCATCTGCTGGACTGGTATCACGAGCATATGCCGGAGGATATCGCAATAGGTGCGGAAGCATCCCGGTTTGAGGATATCCTCATTCCCGCCGGGACTTACGCCGTATTCGAGACAGAGCGGTGCGAATATCCCACGATGAAGAATTTAGAGCTTCGCAAGCGCATTGCCGCAGAGTGGCTGCCATCGTCGGACTACATCCTGGCGGACCGTCCGGAGCTTCTGGTCATCCACTGGTATCGCGGAGAGCAGAGGAAAGAGCGGTACATTGAGCTCTGGGTTCCCATAGAGAAAAGATAAACAAACCGCCGGGGCACTCTCATAAAGAGTGCCCCGACGCGCCGTTTCAGTTATTCAGCTCCACAGACTGCACAGCAGATCCGTATACCCCGACGGATCATCAATGGGCAGACCTGCAATCAGCTTGGCCTGATTCATCAGCACCTGCGCATACTTCTTTGCCTTCTCCGGATCATCCGCCCGAGCCGCCTCCAGCGCCGCAAAGGCGGGATGGTCCACATTCAGCTCCAGAATCCGCTTGGCCTTCATGCCCATCTCCGGCTGGACGGTGTTGAAATACCGCTCCATCTCAAAGCTCATGCCCTCGCCGGAGGTCAGGCAAACCGGGTGTGTCTTCAGCTTCCGGGAAACCCGGACCTCGTCCACGCCCTCACCCAGAGCCTCCTTCACGAAGTCCAGAGCCTCCTTGTAGTCGTCGGCGTTCTTCTCCTCGGGCATATCATCCAGATCCAGGTCACCATCCAAAGCGGAGCGGAAAGATTTCTCCTTGTACTCCCTCAGAATCTCCACCAGCAGCTGGTCCGCCTGATCAGTGAGATACAGAATCTCCATATTCCGATCCCGCAGCAGCTCAGTCTGAGGCAGATTGTCCATAGCAGCCACATCCTCACCGGCGGCGTAGTAGATGTGCTTCTGGCTCTCGGGCATCCGGTCCACATACTCGCTGAGCGTCACCAGCTTCTTCTCCGTAGAGGAGTAGAACAGCAGCAGATCCTGGAGCAGTTCCTTCTTGGCCCCGTAGTTGTTGATGCAGCCCACCTTCAGCTGACGGCCGAAATTCTTAAAGAACTTCTCATACCCCTCCCGGTCATCCTTCAGCAGCCGCTCCAGCTCGCCCTTAACCTTCTTCTCAATGTTGTTGGCGATGAGCCGCAGCTGCCTGTCATGCTGCAACAGCTCACGGGAGATATTCAAACTCAGGTCCGGGGAGTCCACCACGCCCTTGACAAAGCCGAAGTGGTCAGCGATCAGATCCTGACACTTGTCCATGATCATGACCCCGGCGGAGTAGAGCTGCAACCCCCGCTCATAATCGGCGCTGTAGTAGTCATAGGGGGGCCGGGACGGGATATACAGCAGCGCCTTATAGGACACCTGCCCCTCTGCGGACACAGTCACCACAGACTGCGGCGCGGTGTAGTCGTTAAACTTCTCCTGATAGAACTTGTCGTACTCCTCCCGGGTAACTTCACTCTTCTTCCTCTGCCACAGGGGGACCATGCTGTTGAGGGTCTCCTCCTCCTTGTAGCTCTCATACTCGGGCTTGTCCTCGGGAGAATCCTCTTTCTTCCGGGACTTGCTGACCTCCATGCGGATGGGCCAGCGGATGTAATCGGAATATTTCTTCACCAAATTACGCAGCGTATACTCCTCAAGGAACTCGGAGTACTTCTCCTCCTCGCCGTCCGCCTTGATGTGCATAACGATATCGGTGCCCACGCTGTCCTTCTCACAAGCCGTCACCGTGTAGCCGTCAGCGCCGTCGCTCTCCCAGCGGTAAGCCTGCTCCTCGCCGTACTTCTTTGTCACGACGGTGATATGGTCCGCCACCATAAAGGCGGAGTAGAACCCCACGCCGAACTGCCCGATGATATCCACATCCTCGTTGTCCTTGCCCACCTCCTGGCGGAACTGATAGGTCCCGCTGGAAGCGATAACACCCAGGTTGTTCTCCAGCTCGTCGGCGCTCATGCCAATGCCGTTGTCGCTGACCGTCAGCGTGCGGCTCTCCGGATCGGCGTGGACGGTGATGCGGAAGTCCTCCCGCTTGAGCCCCACGTTTTCATCCGTCAGGGACTTGTAGCACAGCTTGTCGATGGCGTCGCTGGCGTTGGAGATGATCTCCCGCAGAAAAATCTCCTTGTGGGTGTAGATGGAATTGATCATCAGGTCCAGCAGGCGCTTGGATTCCGCCTTGAATTTTTTCTTAGCCATAATCTTTTGTTTTCCTCCCGTGCAGTGGCCGCCCAGCGGCCTTTATTTTTTCACGCCTATCATGAATGGTAATTGTGAACAGAGTATGGCTAAATTGTAAATATTAGCACTCGAAGCAAAAGAGTGCTAAATCCAGACTCCTGCCGGACTGATCATCCATGGAGCAAGCTGTAAAATACGCTTCTCAAATATTCCTCTTTCATGGATTGAACCATGTTGTCTACCGACCTCTTTAACTCCTCGCGTTCTTTCTCTGTCATCTGTTCTGCCGCGGGATGTTCCCAGTTCCGCGTGCGCTTTATGCTTGCAACCATATCATCCAGGTCCTCCGGCGGGATGGAACCCAAAAATAAGCCGCATATATCCCCAAAAACCTGCGCAGAATCCTTTTTGCTCAATCTTGATATGCAAATAAGATAGTGCTCCATTAAGAGGATAAACGCATTATCCGGAGTATCCGGAGCCACGTTCAGCGCGTAGCGGTCCACCACCTCCCCTATCGGTATGCCCGACATGTCCGCAACTTTACGCAGTGCATCCGCTGTCATTTTTGTAACTGTGATTTCTAATTTTTCCATAGCAAATTCCTTTCTTATATCCCCATTCGCGCGGGAGACCGCCGGGTAATGGGGTCGATCACGATAACCTCCCGGCCCATTTTCCGGGCATAGTTTATGGTCGCGCCGGTGCCGCTCCGCCGCGCCCCGCTGTAGACAGCCAGCAGCAGACCGGCAGAATCCACCAGCCGGTGGTTCCGGTCGATCATGCAGCCGTCATAGTAGGCCCGGCTCAAATACTCCACGGAATCGGCCTGTTTCAGAATGGCGTGATACCTCTCCCGTGCTGAATCACTCCACTTGTCCGCCTGCCCTTTGTGGGGCAGGACACAGTGGAGCTTCAGTGCGGGATATTTTTTGCGGAGGGCCAGGACGATCTGAGCGCAGTAGTGATCTGTCCCAGCCGCCATCCCGCTGAAGAAATCCGTTACACCGGCCTCGGCCAGCGCTGAGATCTGTTCAGTCAGCGTCCTTTTCAGCGCAATGCACCGGGGATCGTCTTCATTATCCTTCCACGGCAATTTGTGTGGGCGGTGGCCGGTGAAGGCGCAGGCTGTCACTCCCATATTCACCTTCCTTTCTACATTGGATTATATGTATTATACATGACTAAATAAGTAAAATCAATACATAGTATTATGTGTATGATACTCTTATAAAAAAGGGGGGGGGGGAACAATCTTGAAAAACGTGATAGATTTGCTTCGCGAATTGCGAGAAGATCATGAATACTCCCAAAGCGATATAGCGGCAATTTTAGGGATTTCTCAGCAACACTATTCCAAATACGAGACAGGAGAATATGAACTTCCGCTGAGGCATTTCATCACGTTGGCTAACTTCTACGGTGTGTCTGCTGACTATTTAATTGGCCGATGTTCCTATGACGAAAAGACTTCACTGGAACTGGTATATATTACTCGCGATTACACCTGTGAAAAACTGGTGCAAGATACACTTTCTCTGAGTGAACACGGAAGAAAATCGGTTGTTGAATATGTAGAACTTCAACGACTGAAAGAAAAGCAGAAAAATGATAGACGACAGCAATAAAAATCACCTATGCTTTTGGCATGGGTGATTTTCGTATCAGCGAACTGCGTCCGGTTGTGGTTCAAACTGTGTAGGGGCGCACATTGTGCACCCTGGCGGGCCGCCTACATTGGATTTTTCCTGAACAAAACCCCTGCGTTTTAAGAATAGGTTTCCGGTAATAAAAAATCCCGGACTTGACAAATCAAGTCCGGATGAGTATAATAAAGATAACTTTAAGGGCGCTGCGATAAGCGGTCAGCTCTGGTGAAAGCTATTTTTTATAAGACAACCGTCACCGTGCCGGGTGGCGGTTGTCCCGTTTTGTGATACGTACTGTCACAGTAAATCCGTAAACATGAAACGTAAGAATCACGGGCATTTAATACACCCCCTTTCGGAGGATGTAGCCGACCGCTCACCTATTGTTATGCAGCGCCCCTCAGGTTTCCGCAGAGCGGCGCCCGATCCCGCGCTTCAGCTTGGGATAGCATCATTCTATCAAAGTTTGTTTTCTTTGTCAATTTTTACCGGAATTTTTTCGACAAGTTCCTGAAAAATNANAATGGGNAAAGTTGCCCTTGACCCGGCAACTTTTCCCATTTTTTCGTTCACAGTTGAGGGAAGACAAACCTCCGCGTTAGTCACGTACGAAAGCAAGTCGAACCCCGATCCAGGTACCGGATCGCACGCCGGGCTGCACAAAAGGCTGTGCAAAGCGCACCTTGCCAACTGAATAAAGGGAACCTCTATTGCACCAGCGCCTCGCCCACGGTATAGATATCCCCCGCTCCCACAGTGAGGATCAGATCCCCCTCCTGTGCGATTTCCCGCAGCTTCTCCGCCGTCGCGGCCAGAGACGGGCAATAGATCGAGCCGGGGATCTGCTCCGCCAGATCACGGGAGGAGACCCCAACCGTGTTGGTCTCCCGCGCGGCGAAGATATCCGTCAGAACGACCAGATCGGCAATTTGCAGTTCACGGACAAAATCGTCAAACAGAGCCTTCGTCCGGGTATAGGTATGGGGCTGGAACGCGCAGATCACCCGCTCATATCCCAGACTTTTCGCCATTTCCAGCAGAGCGTGGAGCTCGGCGGGGTGGTGGGCATAGTCGTCATAGATCCTGGCCCCATGGTACTGCCCCTTCAGCTCGAAGCGCCGTCCCGCGCCGAAGAACCCCTCCAGTCCCTGCCGTACCGCCTTGCCGGGGATCTTCAGCACATACGCGGCGGCGGCGGCGGCCAGGGCGTTGTATACGTTGTGCAGCCCCGCCACCCGGAGGCTCAGATGGGTGAACAGCTCACCGTCCACCATCACGTCAAAGTCCGGCCTGCCGTGGTCCCAGGTGAGATTCTTCACCTGGCAGTCCGCCTCAGCGTTGATACCGAAGGTGAACAGAGGCAGTCCGCGCAGCGCATCCATCGCGTTGGCGTCATCCGCGTTGGCTACGATGTACCCATCCTCCGGCGTCAGCTCCGCGAAGCGGCGGAAGGAATTCTTGATGTCCTCCAGGTCCTTGAAAAAGTCCAGGTGGTCCGCTTCCACGTTCAATATCACCGCCACAGTGGGGAAAAAGTGCAGAAAACTGTTGCAGTATTCGCAGGATTCCAATATAATAGTATCTCCCTTGCCCACCCGGTAGCCGCTGTGGAGCATGGGCAGGGTGCCCCCGATCATCACGGTGGGGTCCGCCTGGGCGGCCATGAAGATGTGGGTGGTCATGGAGGTAGTGGTGGTTTTCCCGTGGGTCCCGGCGATGCAGACCGCATTCTCATACTGCTGCATGATGGCCCCCCAGGCCTCCGCCCGCTCGAAGACAGGGATGCCCTTTGCCCGGGCGGCGGCGATCTCCGGATTGTCGTCGTGGATGGCGGCGGTGCGGACTACAAACTCCGCGCCTTCGATGTCGCTGGCCTCGTGGCCTACGTGGATGGAGATGCCCAGGCTGCGCAGATGCTCCACCACAGCGCTGTCGGACTGGTCGCTGCCCTGGACAAGGAGCCCCATACCGTGGAGCACCTCCGCCAGCGGGCTCATGGATACGCCGCCGATGCCCGCCAGATGGACCCGGCGGCCGGGGGCGATGTAGTGTTGAATTTTCGTATCAATATGGGTCATGGAATGATGTTCCTTCCCGAACGGCAGAGTTCTGCCGGTATTTGCCTTTTTTGCAAAAATATATTATACTATAAAATGTTTCATCGTGCAACTACATTTCTAACGCGAATCACAGTTTCAGCGAACCATATATAAAAGTTTCGTCCACCTTTTCAAAGGTGGCAGAGTCCAGAGGCAGAGCCTCTGGCCGCTCTCCGCAGAGAGCGGAATCCCCCAAAAGCCGCGCCAAAAAAATTATCCTCTCATAGCACAATCCCAAACCGCGCGGCTTTCAAGCGCATTTGCCCGGGGACGTCATTGGGCCTTCGGCCCAACGACCGTCCCGGCAGCCTTCGGCTGCCCAGCGGCAAACAGCGCCCGGGAGTTTCCGTAGAATCTTGATTCGCATTNCTATTGATACTATGCCTGTTTTCGGCGGAAAATAACCGGGAATAGGAAATTCATTTGGAACGGGGGTGCGCCGGTGCTGATGCCGGAATATGTACAGGAGATCCTGCGCCGTCTGGAGGACGCGGGCTATGANGCGTGGTGCGTGGGCGGCGCGGTGCGGGACGCNCTGCTGGGTCTGGAGCCCGGCGATTGGGANGTNACCACCAGCGCNCCGCCGGAGNCNGTNCTGTCCCTCTTTGCCCCCCNCGCCCTGCCCACGGGCCTCCAGCACGGNACNGTNACCGTGGGCGGCGGCCGCGGGGTGGAGGTCACCACCTTCCGCCGCGACGGGGACTATCTGGACAACCGCCACCCGGATCACGTGGAGTTCACCGGCTCCCTCACCGAGGACCTGGCCCGCCGGGACTTTACCGTCAATGCTATCGCCGTCAATCTCCGGGGGGAGCTATCCGATCCCTTTGGCGGCAGGCAGGATTTATCTGCTCAGATCATCCGGGCGGTGGGCGAGCCGGAGAAGCGCTTCCGGGAGGACGCGCTGCGCATCCTTCGGGGCCTCCGCTTTGCCTCCCGGCTGGGTTTTGCCATCGAGCCGGATACTGCCGCCGCCATCCATCAATGCGCTCCGTTCCTGCGGAACATCGCCCCGGAGCGCATTCAGGTGGAGCTGACCGGCATTCTCTGCGGGGGACACGTCCTGGAGATCCTGCTGGATTATCCCGACGTGCTGGGCGTCTTTATGCCTGAAATTTTACCCTGCGTGGGCTTTGACCAGCACAGCGTTTATCACTGCTACGACGTCTGGTCCCACACCACCCACGCGGTGGCGGCGGCGCAGCCCGTGCCGGTTTTGCGCTACGCCATGCTCCTCCACGATCTGGGCAAGCCGGAGACCTTCGCTCTGGACGGGGAAGGGCGGGGCCACTTCTATGGCCACTGGCGTTGCAGCGTTCCTCTGGCGGAGGCCATCCTGAACCGTCTGCGGATGGACAACCAGAGTAAAAAAACTATCCTGACCCTGGTGGAACGCCACGACGCGCCCCTTCACCTCAGCGAAAAGGCAGTCCGCCGGGCCCTGTCCCGGTACGGTGAGGAGACGGTACGGCTGCTGCTGGAGGTCAAGCGGGCGGACAACCTTGCCCAGGCGGAGCAGTACCGGGACCGCCAACAGCTTATCGGCCAGTGGGAGGACATGCTGAACATGGTCCTGCAAAGCGGGGAGTGCTTCTCCCTGCGGCAGCTGGCGGTGCGGGGCGGCGACCTGACGGCCCTGGGTCTCCGGGGGCCATCGGTGGGCGCGGCGCTCAATGAACTGCTGGAGCAGGTGATCGACGAAAAGCTGCCCAATGACCGGGGGATGCTGCTGGAGTATGTAAAGGAGAAACTGCTATGACCTGTTATTTAGGCGCACACCTGTCCTCTTCCAAAGGATTTTATAAAATGGGCCAGGCGGCCCTCGCCATCGACGCCAATACCTTTCAGTGCTTTCTCCGCAACCCCAGGGGATCAAAAGCCAAAGCGGCGGACCCCGCAGATCTGGCACGCCTGCGGGAACTGATGGCGGAACACCAATTCGGGCCCTTTGTGGCCCACGCTCCCTACATTATGAATCCCTGCTCCAAGGACGAGGGCATCCGGGAGCTGGCCGCGCGGATGATGTCGGAGGATCTGGCGCTCATGGAACATCTGCCCGGCAATTACTACAATTTCCACCCCGGCAGTCACGTGGGGCAGGGCGTGGAGACCGGCTGCCGTCAGATCGCGGACATGCTGGACCGGGTGGTCCGGCCGAATCAGCAGACCACCGTCCTGCTGGAGACGATGGCAGGGAAGGGCAGCGAGATCGGGGGACGGTTCGAGGAGCTGCGGATGATCCTGGATATGGCCTCCTGCCAGGAGTGGCTGGGCGTCTGCCTGGACACCTGCCACGTCTCCGACGGCGGGTATGATATCAGAGATGATCTGGACGGCGTTCTCGCGGAGTTTGACCGCGTGATTGGGCTGGGACGTCTGAAAGCCGTCCACATCAATGACAGCATGAATCCCCTTGGCTCCCATAAGGACCGCCATGCGCTGATCGGGGAAGGGACGATCGGCGAGGAGGTGATCCTCCGTGTCATCTCTCACCCCGCCCTCCGGGACCTGCCCTTCATCCTGGAGACGCCCACGGACGACGCGGGACATGGCGAAGAAATCCGGAGACTCCGGGCCGCGCTGTAGGCGGCGGGGGAATCTTTTTTCACATAAAAAGGCAGGAAACGCGGAAAACATAAGATTATCCGCGCTTGACGGGCGCTTTATCTCCCGGAGGTCCCGTCGGGCGCGGAAAATTTTGGTCATTCCGCCGAAATTTCAAAACCTGCCAAAAAAACCGAAAAAAAGTCCCCCATGGGGGGATTTTACACTTGCATTTTCAATGGTTTTTTGTTAAAATGAGCACAATGTATTGTGAAAAATGTGACAATACGACCATCGCTTGATATCATTTGAAGAGAAAGGAGCAACGGGAAGCGCAGCAAGCGCTTTCCAACATTCCGACTATGAAACTGATCACTGTCGAGCAAATGGAAGCTGCCACCGAACGGCTGCTGGAAAATGGCCGTCAGGTGGGAGCGGACTCCTGGCAGCAGCGCGTCAAGAACCAGACCCCCCATTGTAAATTCGGCGAGGAGGGCGTCTGCTGCCGCATCTGCTCCATGGGACCCTGCCGCATCACCCCCAAGGCCCCCCGGGGCATCTGCGGATGCGACGTACACGGCATCGTGGGCCGCAACTACCTGCGCTTCACCGCGGGCGGCGCCGCCACCCACTCCGACCATGGCCGCAGCATCTGCCACACCCTGTACCAGGCCAAGGA
>JAAVHD010000037.1 GCA_014799915.1 Oscillibacter sp. | reverse complement strand
AGCGGTTCGGTACGCTTACCGCCAACCGGAATATCAATCTTACGGTGAAGCGGGGCTGCGTCCATGCCATTATCGGAGAGAACGGCGCGGGAAAGAGCACCCTCATGAGCATTATCTCCGGTATCCACCATATGGACGAGGGCCAGCTTCTCCTTCACGGCAAGCCTGTTGTCTTCCGCTCCCCTACCGACGCCAGTCAGGCCGGTATCGGTATGGTCTATCAGGAATTCATGCTCTTCCCGGAATTGAGCATTCTGGATAATATCATGATGGGCTATGAGCCGCGGGGGAAGGCCGGACTGATCGACCGGAAGAAGGTCCGCGCCCAGGTGGAGGAGATCCTTCAGACGTACAACTTCAACATCCCTCTGGACGGCCTGATCCGGGATCAAAGCGTGGCGATGCTCCAGCAGATCGAGATCGTGAAGATCCTCTATCGCGGGGCGGAGCTGATTATCTTTGATGAGCCCACCTCTGTCCTCACGCCCTCCGGCATCGAGGGGCTTTTCCGGGCCATGCGGTTTTTGATCTCCAAGGGAAAAACGATCCTCTTTATTACCCACAAGCTTCAGGAGGTGCTGGAGATCGCCGATGAAATTACCGTTCTCAAGGACGGCGAGATCGTAGGCAGCACCACGCCCGCCCAGACGACCAAAGAACAGCTCGCCAGCATGATGGTGGGCCGCGAGGTGATGCTCAAGGCCGTGAAGCTGGAGAAAAAGACCGGTGAGGCCGTGCTGGAGGTCCGGGACCTCCGGGCGGGCAATGACGAGGGGATCACCAAGCTGTCCGGCGTGGATCTCACCGTCCATGCCGGGGAGATCGTGGGGATCGCCGGGGTGGCGGGCTCCGGTCAGGTGGAGCTGGTGGAGTGCCTGTATGGCCTGAGAAAGCCTCAGGGCGGTACTGTCCGTTTCCTGGACCGGGATATGACCAACGATTCCCCCCGCGCCCACCGCTGCGCCGGTATGGGACTGGTTCCGCAGGACCGCATGGCCGACGGCTGCTGCCGTTCCGCCGCGATCTGGGAGAACTGCATCATGGGATATCATGTGGCCCACGGCTTCCGCCGGCCATGGCTCATCGACCGGAAAGACGCCATGGCGTTCACACAGCGGGTGGTGGACGGCTTCTCCGTGAAGACTTCCTCTCTTTTTGAGCCGGTTTCCTCCCTCTCCGGCGGCAATGTGCAGAAGCTCATTGTGGGGCGGGAATTCTCCCAGGATAACAAGCTCCTTATCATGGAGGACCCTACCCGCGGGATCGATATCGGGGCGATTGAATTCATCTGGAAAAAGATCGAGGAGCTGGCCGCCGCCGGGGCGGCGGTGCTTCTGGTCAGTCAGGAGCTGAGCGAGGTTATGGAGGTTTCTGACCGCATTCTGGTGTTATACAATGGCCGCTTCTATGACGGCGGACGCCACGGGGAACTGACAGAAACGGAAATCGGACTGCTGATGACGGGAGGAGGTGCGGCGCATGAACCGGCTGCAAGCTAAGCCGAAACTGCTGACGGACACACTCAAGTACGTTCTGGCCTTTACGGCGGTAGCACTGGCGGGGACGCTGCTGATTCACTTTCAGGGCGGCAGTCCCGGCGAAGCATATGCCGCCATCCTGCAGGGGATCTGCGGCAGCGCGCCGGCTGTGGGTAATTCTATCCGCTGGATCACCCCCTGTATCTTTACCGGTATTGCCGCCACGGTGGCATTTCGCTCCGGCGTTATGAACCTGGGCATTGAGGGACAGCTGTATGTAGGGGCCTTTGCCGCTACCCTGGTGGGGCTGTACGCTCCTTTGCCCCACTGGCTGCTGCCGCTGGCATGTCTGCTGGCGGGCGGGGTCTGCGGGCTGATCTACGCCCTTATTCCTGCCCTTATCAAGCTGGTTTTCCAGATCGATGAGATGATCGTTACCTTGATGCTCAACTACGTGGCCCTCTGGGTGACGGAGTATTTCACGAAGGTGGTCAAGGGCATCAGCTCCAATAATAATTCCAAAGCAATGGCGACTCCGCTCATTCAGGAGGAAGCCGAGTTGCCCCGACTCATCGCCCGCACGAACGCCAGCGCGGGGATCTTTATCGCTCTGGCCCTTATTGCGGTGGTTTTTGTGGTCTACCGCTTTACGACTGTGGGATACGAGATGAAGCAGGTGGGAGCCAACCGCCGTTTTGCCCTGGTGGGAGGCGTGCGGACCACCCGGCTCTTTCTGTCGATCTTCCTGCTGTCAGGGTTCATCGCCGGACTGTGCGGCGCGGTGGAGATCCTGGGGGTATACGGCAAATTCGCGCCCAGCTTCGCCAGCAATATCGGCTGGGACGGGGTGATGATCGCTATGATCGCGCAGAACAGTCCTATCGGTGTAGGGGTGGTTTCCCTGCTCTGGGGCTCCTTGAAGGCGGGCGCTTTGCAGATGGAACGGGTGACCTCTACCAACCGTCTGACAGTGGAGCTGATTCAGGCCCTTTTCGTCCTTTTCGTTACTGTGGATTATAGCAAGCTCCTCAAGAAGCTCCGCAGAAAGGAGGCGCCGACATGCTGAAGACCCTTCTGGGCACTGTGACCCTGGCCGCTGCCCTGCGCCTTGCTACTCCGCTCATCTTTGCCGCCGTCGGCGGATGCTTCGGCAACAAGGCGGGTATTTTCAACATCGCTTTGGAGAGCTTCATGCTCACCGCCGCCTTCTTCTCTGCCTACGGCTCTTACCTTACGGCTAATCCCTATATGGGCGTGCTCTTTGGTATCCTGGCGGGACTGCTCTGTGCGGTGCTTTTCGGACTTTTCGTCTTCCACCTGGAGTCCGATGGCATGGTGGTTTCCATTGCCATGAACCTGGGCGCCTGGGGGCTGACAACTCTATTGATGCTGGCGCTCTTCGGCGTGCGCGGGTCCTTTATGGACCCCAGGCTGGTGAGCCTTCCCGCCGTCCACATGCCGTTTCTGGACTTCCTGGGTCCGGTGGGCGCGGTGTTGAACGACCAGAATATTCTGGTGTATCTGGCTTTCGTCTCTGTAGCGGTGATGTGGATCGTTATGTACCGCACGCCTTTTGGACTGCGTGTCCGGGGCGTGGGGATCAATGCGAAAGCCGCACAAACTACGGGAACTGACGTGCTGGCCTACCGGTGGAAGTCCCTGCTGATCACGGGCGTCTTCTGCGGGCTGGCGGGAGCGGTGCTGCCCCTGGGCGGGACCTCCGTGTTCTCGGAAAACATGACGGCCGGCCGGGGGTTCCTCGCGGTGGCGGCAATTCTGGTAGGCCAGGGCAACCCCCTGGCGGCTGCGGCCTCCTGTCTCCTTTTCGCCTACGCGGGCGCGTTGAGCGTGGGGATCCAGAATCTGGGGATTCCCTCTCAGCTGGTGGAGACACTGCCTTATGTGGCTACGATCCTGGTATTGCTGGTCTATGGCGCGAGGAACCTGACCTTCAGGAAAAAACAGACGCCATGATGCCACCCGCAAGAGCGTGGCTCCGTCTTTACGGACAGGAGCCGCGCTCTTGCCTGCTCGGGAGCTTTTGCGCCATGTCCCCGATCGTGGAGGCGGGTGATTTCCAGTGCTCCCCGTCAAGCAGGTAAAACAGAGAAAAAGCAGGCAGGAAATATCCGAAAGGAGTTTCCTGCTTTTATTTGTTAAGTCATACCATTTGATTTAAGCCGCTTTGCCCGCCGCCGTAAACGGCGGCAGCCGCAAAACATGGCAGATATTACTTCCGGCTTTTCGGTTTGGAAGTAATATCTCCGGACTGTAAAAATTCAGCCGGCGCTATGCAGCCTGTTTTTGCTTATATTTCCCAAGGCAGGTGACCTGGGCCCCGAACAGCCCGGCCATTCCAGCGGCAGCGAGTACAGTATCCCCATATACATAGAAACCGCTCAGCGGCTGTGCGGGCACTACGAAACGTGGCTTTTCGATCGATTCAACATCGAAAACAACAAAACCAGACATAATTAATACAAAAACTATTGACAACTCAAACACAATATGATATCGTATAGGCATGTCATACAAAAATGGAATCAGTAAGGAGGGAAATTATGGCAAAAAAGCTCCTCAAAAACGGTTTTATTGTGGATGGCACCGGCGAGGACAGATATCTGGGAAATGTCCTGATCGTAGATGATAAAATCGCCTGTGTATCTCCGGATAAAATCCCGTGTGATGACGCTGACGTGATCGACTGTACCGGCCTGTGTATAGCCCCCGGCTTTATTGACAGCCATTCGCATCACGACAGGTTTATACACATGGACAATGTTATTCCTATGCTGGAGCCGTTTATCCGCCAGGGGATCACCACCTACGTTGCGGGGAACTGCGGAGAGTCCACGGCCGGGCTTGCCCGGCAGTCCGGCGACTACCAGGATGCGCGTATTGCTGAAACCCGTCTCTACACAGGTGGAAAGGAAGATATTTTCTACACCTACGGCGATTATTTCAAATATCTTCAAAAAAATGGCCTCTATCAGAACATAGCCAGCATGGCTGCCCAGGGAACAGCGCTTGCCTCCATTACCGGCCTTGTTCCCGAAAGGGAAGTTACATGGGACGACCATTTGAAAGCCATCGAGATCCTGAATGAGGGAATGGACAGCGGGTGCAAGGGCATATCGTTTGGCCTTGGCTACAGACCCGGCTCCTTTGTGGACGACGCCACTGTCAGGAAAATCTGCGAATGCGCCATCCAACGCAATAAGCTCATCACCATCCATGAGCGGGTAATGGATGCCCATGCGGAGCATCTGTACGGGCACGATTACAGCGTACCCCACAATGTCAGATGGCAGAAGGATTTCATTGACCTGTTCCGCGACAGCGGCGCAAGGCTTCAGATGTCCCACCTCCTCTTTGTCGGAAAAGAGTGCTGGCCGTCGACCGGCCCGATGATGGAGATGATGGACGACCAGATCCGGAACGGGGGGATCGATCTCTGGTTTGACCTCTATCCCTTTACACAGGGGGCGACCAGTGTGCAGATCCTGATGCCGCCCGGCTTTTACAAGAATTATCCGGAGACGCTCACCGATCCCAAGTGGCGGGACGCGCTTGAGGCAGAGCGGCAGGAGAGACTGTCAAAGATGGGCTGGGATCTGCACGAGATCCAGGTTTGCAGCGCCGGGGCGGAATCGCTCAGCCGCTGGAACGGCATGTTCTTTGACGAGATCATAGAAGCCGAGGGCATCACGGCAATGGATATCCTTCTCCAGATGTATCAGGTGTCCAACGGGACCGCGCAGGTTTACTTATATAATGAGCAGCCTGAAGAAAATGTTGCCAGGCTTATGACCCATGAGAGATGCCTGTACATGACGGACGCATGGTATATGCCGGGCTGCCACCAGAACCAATGCGCCTACGGGGCTATGCCCAAATTCCTCCGCATTGCGCGGGAAACCGGCAACCAGTCCCTGGAGCAGACCGTGCGGCGGATGACAGGCAACGCGGCCCTTCGCTTTGACCTGGAGAACCGGGGGTTCATCAGGGAAGGATACTTCGCCGACATTACGGTGTTCGACCCCCAGACCGTAAGAGAGACCTCCACGCCAAAGAAGCCCGACTCCGATCCTGTTGGCATCGAGTATGTCATTGTCAACGGACATACGCTCCTTGCAAAGGGCGAGCTCCATGCGGAAACGGCGTGCGGACGGGTGATTTAGTTTCCCAGCAGGTGCCATTGTGTAGATATAAATTCAGTGTTAAAAAAGGAGGACGCTATGAGTAACGAAACAAGGAAGGACAATACGCAGCAGACCCAGAAGGTTTCAATGGGCGTAAAACTTGGCTACGGCTTTGGTATCTGGGGAGATACCGTCGGAAATACTCTCTTTTACTCGTTTTACTCGTATTTCATGACGAACATCGCAATGGTGCTCCCCATTACCGTCGGCATCATTTCCATGATCGGCGTTGTCTGGGATGCCATAACCGATCCCATCGTCGCCTATATAAACGGCAAAAGGCCCCTGTCGAAGCAGGCGTCCCTGATGATGGTTGGCGCGATCCCCTATGTTGTGGCCCTTATCATGACATTTACCGTTCCCGGCGGGATCACCGGCGCGGGGCTGTCTCTGTACTATATTGTGGCGGCCCTGATCCTGTTCCTCGGCTACACCTTCTACTGCATCCCCTACTACTCCCTGCTTCCCCAGCTGACCACCGATTATACAGAGCGCACCAATATCACCTCTGTCCGTTCCTACCTGAACACAGCCGCCAATCTTGTTGCCGCCGTGTGCCCCATGATCATGGTGACATTCTTTGCCGGGCTGAGCGGCGGCAACGAGAAGCAGGGCTGGTTTATCACGGTACTGCTCCTCTCTCTGCTGGTCTTTGTTTCCGGCTTTGTGAGTTCCAGGACGCTTACCAGCACGATCAAGAAGAACGGTGCGCAGGTTGAAGCCCCGGCTGCTGAATCTCCGGCCCGCAGCAACATCTTCAAGGAATTTATCAAGGGCATGAAGATCAAGACAAACCGCAGGGCGCTCATTGCCATCTGCCTCTTCATGATTTCCTCTGCCATGCACAGAACCGGCGGCGCATATTATATCACCACCGTCTGCGGTTTCCCCGCCACCGTTGTGTCGCTGGTCAGCCTGGTCGGCCTGTGCTCCTGGTTCGTCATCATTCCGCTTGGCCGCAAGATCGTTGAGAAATTTGACCTCCGCACGGCCATTCTGGTTTTGCTTGGCGTAGGTATTGTGGGGCGTGTCCTGTTCTACTTCGTTGGGACCAAATCTGTGCCGCTGGCCATTATCTACTATCTGTTCTGCGCCTTCTCGGACGTCTCCTGCTATACGTTCATGTACTCCTTGGGGCCGGATGGCTTCCTGCTGGACGAGCTGGTGTTCGGCTATGACCGCACCCCTGTCTGCCACTCTGTTTCGACCTTCGGCCTCAAGATTGCGAACGCTCTGGGCCTGTTTATCTGGTCTATGGTCCTGCAGTTTGCCGGCTATAATGTCGCCCTGGGCGCGCAGTCGGAGGCAACCGTCGCCAGCATGAATTTCTGGTTTACCCTGGGTATTGCCATCCTCGCAGCGATTTCCTGGGTCCTCTACTACAAGTATCCCATCACGCGCAAGAAGTATGACGAGCTGCTCAAAGCGGTTCAGGATCAGCGTGCCACGGGAGATTTTGACCATAGCGTCATCGACGGCCTGGTGTAAGAAAAGCGCTTGCGTTTCAGAGTAAACTTTGATAAGGCGGCCCCCGGGCTTTTGCCCGGGGGCCGCCTTATCAGCTGAGGGTACAGATACAATGTTCTGATACAATTTTTNTGTAAAACTTGACATTGGCGGCAAAACCGTCATAATAGATGGCAGAATCTGTTGAAGGGAAGGGTGCAAAATTATGCTTGCCGCCGAAAGAAGAAACGAGATCGAAAAAATACTGGTTGAGAAAAAAAGCGTCTCTGTACTGGAGCTTGCTGAACATTTTGATGTGAGCGAGGAAACGATCCGCCGCGATCTGCGCGCGATGGAGACNAAGGGCGTTATTGAGAAGTCNTATGGAGGCGCCGTTTTGAANGAAAGGGTGAGCCACAGCTTCAGCTACTCAGACCTGACGANCGTCATGACGGATGAGAAGCGCAGGATCGCAAAGGTGGCCTCNAACTTTATCTGTAGAAGCGACTGCATNTTTATTGATTTNTCCACAACCTGCGGNTGTATNGCGGATGTNATCGGCGATTTTCCGGTCAACGTCATGACCAGTTCNCTNGACGTGATCAANAAACTGGTGGAAAAGCCCAANGTGTCGCTGATTTCGGTAGGCGGCAGCTGGAATGCCGATAACCGGGCNTTTATGGGGAGCACGGCGATACAGACCATTTCCCAATTCCATCTGGATAAGGCGTTTATCTCCTGCAGGGCGCTCAATATGGAGAATGGCATCAGNGACAAGACNGAGCCGGAATCGGAGCTTCGCCGGAAGATNCTGGAGAGNGCCAATCAGGTCTATCTGCTTGCNGACCACACGAAGTTCGACAAANTGGCATTTGTCAAAACAGGGGATCTGCGAAGGATCACGGCCATTATNACCGANGAAGAGCTGGANGCNAAGTGGAGATCCTTCCTGACGGANAACAACATCCTCTATTGCTGCTGCAANAAATGACAGCCGNCNGNATCCGNTCAATTTTGAATCAACAAAATACAACACAAATCATTGACAANTACAACACAAATATGTTATACTCANATCACAACATATAGAGGAGGTTGTAACATGTCAAAATTNATCAANGCNTATGACTACGACGCCATACACCGNCAGGCCGGTGAAGTGATGAAGCACAGGAAGCATCTGAAGCAGAGCGCGGTCGACCACTATATGAAATGGTTTGATGAGAAGTGCGCCGGATCNAAGGNGGAGAGCGAGCTTGCCAAGCACGTCATTCCNGGCGGCATCCAGCACAATCTCGCCAATAACCATCCGTTTCCTCTTTCCATNGAGAAAGCAAGCGGCCCCTACTTATATGATGTTGACGGCAACCGCTATATNGATTTCCTCTGCGCCGGCGGCCCGACCATACTGGGCAACACCTATCCGGCGGTTGTGGACGCCGCGTGNANGCAGATCTCTGAGNGCAACATGATTTACGGCCTGTACGCCGCCTANGANNGGGANCTGGCGGAGCTGATCTGCCNCCATATGCCCCGCATCGAGATGTTCCGCTGCCTGGGCTCCGGCACAGAGGCGGATATCATNGCCATCCGTCTGGCAAGNGCNTTTACCGGTAAAAAGCACGTCCTCCGNCTGATNGGCGGGTATCACGGGTGGTCCGACCAGCTGGTTTATAATGAGGGCAGCACGGACCAGGCCATGCTGAACGGTATCCCNGTNGACTGCTTCCAGTACACNCACTCNGTNCCCGTCAATGATGTTGACGCCCTCGAAGCCGCNATTGCNANGTATGAGAGCGACGGCGGCGTTGCCGCGTTTTTCATGGAGCCCCTTGGCCAGGACAGCGGCGCTGTGCCCACAACNAANGAATACATCCGGGCTGCCCGCGACATNTGCACAAAGCACGANATGCTCCTGGTATTTGACGAGGTGGTNACCGGGTTCCGGATGGGCATGGGCGGNGCCCAGGGCTATTTCGANGTGTATCCGGACATCACNGTCTTCGGNAAAATNATCGGCGGCGGATTCGGCTGCTCCGGCGGNATTGGCGGCCGGAAAGAGATCATGACCATGCTCAGCGCCGGCGTGGANTGGAACGGCGCGACGAAAGTAAAGGTGGGCGGCACTGTTTCCGCGAACCCCCTCACATGCCTGGCCGGGATCACAGTGATCCGCGAGCTGGAAAAAGAGAATGTGCATGANAAGATCGATAAGGCCGCGNGCTATTTCATGCGGGAGATCGCGGAGCTNACAGAGCGCTATGACGTCCCTGCCCTGGTGTTCCACCACAGGTCGATCCTTCACATTGATGTGCACGCCATGCAGCATATTCCTTATTTTTATAAGGCCGGAACGGAAGAATACGCNCAGCAGACGGACGANGCCTACAGAAACTATATTGAGTTCTCCATGGCCCTGGCCGCGGAGGGACTGATCATTGCAAATGGAGGGAAGACCTACTTCCCCTATGATGCAATTGACATTGTCGATGATGCTTTGGGATGCTATGAGCGCGTATTCAAGAATTTTGANTAAACCGTGGAAGAATGATGTTTGCGGGANGCGGCGCAGGAAGGGGGAGCAGCATGGAATGTATCGCGGCATATGACTTTGGTACAAGCGGAGTCAAGTTGGCGTTTGTAGGCGCCCGGGGCGAGGTCCTGGCNGTTCAGGAAAAGGCGTANCCCCTATACCGGCCGCAGCCCCAATATGCCGAGCAGAGTCCTGATGAGTTCTGGGACGCCGTTTGCAGCGTGACCCGGAAGGCCATTCAGGACTCCGGCCTGGACCCCTCTCTTGTGAAGGGCGTGTCATTCAGTGTGCAGGCGGTTACCATTATCCCTGTTGACAGGGATGGCAGGGTCCTGCACAACGCGATAAGCTGGTTGGANGGCCGCGCTGAAAAGCAGGCNGAGGAAATCAACCGNAAGTGCGGCAGTGAGCTGGTCCGGGCNCAGGACTATCAGGCCCGGCTGCTGTGGATCAAGCAGAATATGCCGGAACTNTACCATAANACGGCCTTTTTCCTGGANTGCGATGGATTCCTCCAGTACAAAGCNACAGGCGTGATGGCNGTTGCGCCGGATTATGAGGGCGTACTGGCATATCATCCGACGTATCANAAATATCTTGAGGCAACACTCTCTGACATTGATCCNGNGAAGCTGCCGCCTATGGTTGCCGCCTGCGCCAGGTACGGNGNACTNAGCGCCCAGGGCGCCGCCGATNTGGGNCTTGTGGAGGGCACCCCCGTTTTTGGCGGTATGATCGACGTGGCTGCTGCTGCGGCAGGCTGCGGATGCGTGAAGCCTGGCGANGCGCACATCTATCTGGGCAGCTCCGCCTGGCTGTCCGTTATCACGGACCGTATGTATGANGCCTCGCCCGGCGCATATCAGATCAACAGCATTCTTCCCGATCTATGGATCTATGGCGGATGCACCAATAGCTGCTGTTTGATGCAGAACTGGGGAATAGAGGTCTTCTANAANAGAGAACACCAGGAGCTTGGCAGCGGNATNTTNGATTTTATCGCGGAGGAGCTTGCAGCTGTACCGGATGGCTGTGANGGCCTTTGCGCCTGTCCATGGCTTTTTGGAGAACAATTNCCCATTGCCGACGCATCCATCCGCGCTATNTTTTTTAATATAAAGCAGGAGCATACCAGGGCCCATTTCTTCAAAGCGATACTGGAGAGCATCTGCTTCAGCCTGCGGGGGCAGCTGGACGCCTACCGGGCGGATACCGGACTCGATATCCCCTCCATCCGGGCAAACGGCGGCGGCGCGCAATCCCCGGNGTGGATGCAGATCATGGCGGACGTATTGGNTATGCCGGTNGTCATTCCGGAAAATGTCCGCCACAGCGGCGCCATNGGGGCTGCGGCCGCGGCGGCGATAGGGCTNGGCTGGTACGACGCGGCGGATGTTGTGCGCTGTCTTAAAGCGGAGAAAATATTTTATCCCAACCCGGCCAACAAAAGCCTGTATGACAGTAAATATCATTGTTTTAAGCAACTGTACCTTGTTACCAAAAATCTGTACAAGGAGTTGAACGGAGGAGAATGTAGATGACGGAGAATCAGTTAAAAGAAAAGATAGTCGAAGTGGTGAAGCGCGAGTACCGGAATGGCATGGTAAATATGTTTGAGGGAAATGTCTCCGCAAGATTTGACGGCCGTTATTTTATTACGCCTTCTCAGGTATCAAAAGAGATCATGACCCCGGAAATGCTGATTGAAATTGATGAAAGCGGGAATGTCCTCAAGGCGCCGGACGGTCTGAAGCCGTCCACAGAGGTCATGATGCATCTGGAGGTATACCGCTTGCGGCCGGATGTACAGGCGGTCGTACACAACCACAGTCCATATGCCACCGCCTATGCGCTCTGCGGGCTGCCCATCGAATCAGACTGCATGACGGAGATGAACCTTACCTTAGGCCGCATCCCGGTTGTCCCCTACGGTACGCCGGGCACGGATAGGATCTATCAGGGCTTTTCCGACGTCATCGGCAGCCATTGCGCGATGCTGCTGGCGAACCATGGACTCATTACTTTTGCCGATGATCTGGAGCTTGCATATTCTTATGCCGAGGCAGCGGAGAAGGTTGCCCAGACCCTGTTTATTGCCCATCAGATCGGTTCGCCGGTATCCCTTCCCCAGCAGGAACTGGAGCACATGCGGGCTTACGGCGAGTCGAAACGGGTCCAGCGGATAAACAGGGCGTTAGAGCAGGCCCGTCACATTTCTGTCCCCGTTTAAGGTTGAAAAGCGGCGTGCGTACCATGAAAAAATATATAAATTCAGAGAAACCGGATGACTATTTATTTCATGTTCTGATTTTTGCGTTTGTGGCATTGATCAACATTGTGATGCTGCTTCTCGGCGAAAGGATCGAGCCGTTGGGATATCGCAGCTGGGCGTTTTACTTAACCGGCGTCCTGTTTTTCCTGTTCCATGAAGCGGACCCTTTGGCCAAACTGATCAAATTGGCCTGCGGAGCGGGGACCGGGTGCCTTTTGGCATACGGCGTAATCGTGCTTTACGTCGGTCCGCTTGCGGGATTGGGCATACTGGGATTGATTATCCCCATCGTCATAAGCCTTATGCTGCTTTTCCTCCTGGGGCCCTTTGTTCCGTTGTGCTTTAACACGGTCGCGTTTGCTTACTTCACGGTCTCTTTTACCAATGCGGAGGAAGCCGTGACAAATTTGCTCCCCAATATTATTTCCGCTGTTCTCGGTGTGCTGATATTGGATGGAGGCTATACCCTGATATCGAGATGGTATGCCCGATACAAAGCCCGNANGCACAGCGGCAGGCCGGAGAGCNGCACATGAGTAAAGCAGAGAGTCCGGAGTGATTCATTTGAATCGCTCCGGACTCTGCGTGTCAAAAAAGATGCTGCGCATCTTTTTTGAATAGGTTTCGCTGCGCTCTGCGCCTCGGTTGTGCGCCCAAGGCGCACAATTCGACGCTCGCTCCGCGCAAAGTGTTTTTCCCACGTACACGCCGCGGGAAAAACGATTTGATGTTATTTCGCCGCTTCGGCGGCGAAACTCCTGCGGAGGGCTTTTTTGACAGCCTGAGTTCGGAGTGATTCATTTGAATCGCTCCGGACTCTTTTGCGAAAAATAGTCCCTTTTTACCCTATTTATCTGAACTTATGAAAGCCGCTCTATCCACTCGTATTCCANATAATCTGCTTCGGCATCTAACAGGATTGTTTCATCAGAAAACAGCTTGATAATAATTGAACAAAATCCGACATTGTGATATANATATTCTATACTGCTCTTGGCAGATTTTATAAATTGTGAATTGTCCAGACATTCGTANTAACCATTTTTATGGAATAAGGGGTCAGGCTTGTTCCACTTGTATACCGAAAAAGCGTCTTCATCNANTAAATGGCATCTGATAATCAGTGATTTTGCTCNGGGATTTATATACTTTATTGCATCGTGGCCGGAGATGTCATCTTCAAATACAAAAANTAGATATTGCTGATCCACNTGNATTTCTTTTATAACNCAATCATGCGGTACNGGTATGGTTGGTAAAGNTTNNCTGTTCAAATAGAAAATTTCTTTCATTTGNATCTCCATATGNGAATTTATCATTTGGATTTTATCATCGTTTGTTTTGATAGTCAATGTACAGCNTGGTGGAATTGCCGGTCCACAGAAGCATCAACATAAAAGAGAAAAAGGAAGAAAACCTGACCACTTGATGCGGGAAGATTGGTTTATTATACGGACTCTGAGAATATTTCCTTATTCATAGGCCGGTCTGGGCTCTATCTGGGGGACCTGCTTGTGATACCCGCCTGGCAAGGATAAAGAAGCAAAATCTGTGTTGACAGATGTCCCCAATCGGTATTATGATACAGAGAAGACAGTTAAAAAATAATTCATAGANCTGAACTTTTAGATAGGGAGCGATATATAATGATCGAAAAGACCCGGAAATATAGACGGCCGCTTCTGAGTGGTTTGATCGTTATCTGTATGGGGATCATGGTGCTGGGCTCAGTTGTCTATCTTGAGAGAATAAAAGACAAGCTGAAGAATGACTCGATCCAGGGCGTTATGGATGTGACCATACAGCAGAGGCAGGCTTTTGAGAATTTTGTCTCCGAGGACCGGGAGAGCCTGCACAGCTGTGCGGAATATTTTTCCCAAAACGGACACGACGAGGACATCCAGGANCTGCTGNCCGTCTTTGCGGGAGCGGACGCGAANTTCGCGGTGGTATGTCTGGAGGACAGCTGGATCTNCAGCAGCAACCACGGCAAGGTCNTGCACTCGGAGCCGGAGGAGATGGACGAATACCGCAGTCTGTCCGGCAGCGGTATNCGNGACAACTACGTCGGGCTNACGTCCGGCGTTCCGAAATTNGCCTTTTACGAGACNTTTACCTTCCAGAANGGGCATCNGGGGCTGGTCCAGAAGAGCTATGACCGGAGCAAGGTGCTGGAGACCTTCTCCCTCTCCCTTTACAANGGGCNTGGGTACGGGTANATNCTGGATCAGAATGGAGATATNTTACTGCGGTCNNATNNNAAGAGNGGTGNCCGGNTGTATNANAATGTTTTTGACGCGCTTTCAGATACNCACAACCCGCAGGAGGATATTGACAATTTCAGGGCGTCGCTGGATGAATCCAAGACCGGCAGCATTATCTTCAGCGGAGATAACGGCAGCTACATTTACACCTTTGTTCCCATCGAAAGCATAGACGGCTGGTATATGCTCTCCATTGTTCCAGTGAATGTTATTCAAAATAATGCAGCCGATATCCTGCGTGATTCCCAGATGACGGTAGCGCTCTTTGCCCTGATGCTGGTGATCATTTTTGTGTTTATCCTCCTGGTCTGGCACACGCAAAAGGAGATCAAGGCGAAGGAACAGGAAAACGCCTATCGGTCGCAGCTGTTNGANTCCTCCTTTACCTACCTTTCACAGAATACAGANGATATCTACATCATATTTGACCATGATACGGAGAAGGTGGAGTACATCAGCCCCAATCTGGAGCGGGTGATGGGCNTAGCGCCGGAGGCGCTGGCGGACTATCTCCNGAGTTATGACATGGAGGTGGACCCGGAGGGGACAGTTGCTTATTACGCGAAGCTCAGAGCCCTGCGCCCCGGTGAGATGTCGGAGCCCAGAATTACGAAGCGGATCAACCCAAGGACCGGCGAGCACAAGTATTTTCTGGAAAATGTCCATTGNTTTGATATCCAGGGCCATAAAAAGCAAATGTTTTATTTCTCGGACCGCACCAGAGAACGGAAGTCCCATAACGATCTGGCCGAGGCCCTGCACATGGCTCAGGCGGCTAACGACGCCAAGAGCGCCTTCCTCAGCAGCGTCAGCCATGANATCCGCACTCCCATGAACGCGATCATTGGCTTTTTGACGCTCATGCGGGACGAGGTAAACAACCCGGATATGGTCCTGGAGTATAACCGGCGGATCGAGGCGGCCAGCCAGCACCTGCTGGGGCTGATCAACGACGTGCTGGATATGAACAANATCGAGAGCGGCAGNGCCACCCTGAACATATCCGAAATGGATATGGCCGATGTCATTGACGAGATCAACACCATCATCCGTCCCCAGACGAACGCAAAGANCCAGACCTTTGAAATTGCGGCCACCCACATGAGCTTTGAGCACCTGCTGGGCGACAAGCTGCGGCTCAANCAGATNTTGATCAACGTGCTGTCCAANTCTGTGAAGTACACCCCGGAGAACGGGACCATCCAGCTCAAAGTGGAGGAAATGCCCCAGGCNGTAAANGATTACAGCCGGGTCCGGTTTACGGTCCACGACAACGGCATGGGCATGAGNGAGGCNTTCCAGAAGGTGCTGTTCGAGCCGTTCGCCCGCGAGGAGGACAACCAGGCCGTCCACGAGATCCAGGGGACCGGACTGGGTATGCCCATCACCAAAAACCTGGTGGAGCTGATGGGCGGCACCATCGCAGTGGAAAGCCAGCTGGGCGAGGGGAGCACCTTCATTATAGAGATTGAGTTCCGCATTCAGGAGCGGGATGTGGACCCCACGTTNTGGAAGGACCACAAGCTGACCAAGCTGATCGTGGCGGACGACGATGAGGAGGTCTGCTACCATATCGTCAAGGCCATGTCCAAGGTAGGCGTGGTCACAGATTTCGCCACCAACGGCCATACCGCCGTCCAGATGATGCGGGAGCACCGGGAAGCGGGCCAGCCCTACGACATGATCCTGCTGGACTGGAAGATGCCCACCCTGGACGGCATAGAGACCGCCCGGCTGATCCGGAAGAATTACCCGGACAAGATCCCCATCCTTCTCCTCACCGCTTACGATTGGAGCGACATTGAGCAGGAGGCTGTGGAGATCGGCGTGGATCACTTCATGCCAAAGCCCTTCTTTATGAGCACCTTCAAGGAGGCCGTCAAGCGGGTCATGGGCGGCCGCCAGGGCAAGCCGGAGGAAAGCAACAGCGATGAGGTCCGGGATAAGCACATCCTGGTGGTGGATGANATTGAGGTCAATCGGATCATTCTGCTCAANATCCTCGGNTCGCTGGGGGCCNTCTGTGATTCTGCNTCCAATGGNCGGGAAGCCGTTGACAAATTTGAAGCCTCCCAGCCGGGGGACTACGACNTGATCCTGATGGACGTGCAGATGCCGGTCATGGACGGCTATACCGCTACCCGGACTATCCGCAGCAGCGGCCATCCCTCGGCCAAGTCAGTACCCATCATTGCCATGACAGCGAATGCCTTTGTGGATGATGTGCGGGAAGCCATTGAATCCGGAATGGACGCGCACGTTGCAAAGCCCGTTCAGGTCGACAATCTGAAAGCTACCATCCAACAGGTGCTGGACAGGAAGGCAGAGCAAAACAACAGCTGATTGCCATTACAAGAGCCAGCGTGCAGAATTGAGCAGGATAAGCTGCTCAGCGGCAGGCCGGAGGGCAGCACATGAGTAAAGCAGAGAGTCCGGAGTGATTCATTTGGATCGCTCCGGACTCTTTTTGCCGCCACGCTTGTCTCATAAATTCAAATCCAGTAAACCCATAGGCTATGTAATGGGCCGATGAGGACATCGGCCCCTACACCGACATTGATTTTGTAGGGGCCGGTGTCCTCACCGGCCCGTT